>JAYELB010000416.1:0-6629 GCA_034717055.1 Methanobacteriota archaeon | reverse complement strand
GAAGGATTTGTTCTGACTTTTGTAAGAAGTGGTTATTTGGATGGTTACACTGTAACCAATCAAAAAATGCTTCCGATTTTTCCAGATGGGTTATAAGTTCACTTCAACTCAAGATACCAGAGAGCCAAAAAACACTGGAGATGTTCAATTGCAAATATTTGGGAATGAACAGTCATTTGAAATCAATCGGGGTCAAGAGGATATAGAACAGATTTGAAAATTGGTATGGTCCATAGATAGCGTTTTTTTATTCATAGTAGCGAAGATGGGTAATAACACATAAGTCAGAACCAAAGCGCCAGAGACATCCGCGACTGATGATAAAGTATATATCCCTTGATCCTCCAGATGTTACAAAATAAAACACGATAACATAGGTGAATTGCTTGGATGAAGAAAACAACGGACAAAATGAGATAACGTACGAGCCAATTGTGCCACTTGAGGAATATCTTGCGGCTGGAATCCATATCGGCACCCAGCAGAAGACCGGGGACATGCATCGTTTCATATACCGGGTTCGCACCGATGGGCTGTACGTGCTTGACGTGGAGACTACCGATAAGCGTATCCGCGCAGCGTCCCAACTGCTTACACGATATCCGCCACAGAAGATTCTTGTCATGTCGGCGCGTCAGTACGGACAGCGTCCTGCAGGTGTATTTGCAAAAATTGCCGGAGCGGTCGCAATCACTGGCAGGTTCGTGCCTGGCACGCTGACCAACCCGCAGTATGCTCGCTATATCGAACCTGAGATCATTGTGGCGACCGATCCGACCGGCGATGCACAGGCGATCACGGAGGCAGTCAGCATCGGCATTCCGGTGATCGGGTTGTGCGATACCAACAACTCGACAGCGAATGTGGATCTGGTGATCCCGACCAATAACAAGGGAAGAAAATCGCTTGCAATGATATACTGGCTTATGACAAAGGAAATGTTCACTATAAATGGCAGAGCGAGCTTCAATTATACTATAGAGGACTTTGAATCCGAGTTATGACAAAGGGATCTACACGCTGATCCTGCGATTGCGTGGAAGTACTTCCCAGGAGGTGGGAAGACTTGGGATTTTACATCTTAAGAGTGGGTATTATGCATACACCGGGTCAGCCCGCGGGTCTGGTGGTTTCAAACGGATCTACCGCCACTTGAATGTGTTATGCGGCAGGAATATGACCCGAAAGTGGCATATCGATTACCTGCTTCCGCTCACATCGTTTCGGTGCGCAGTGGCGTCATCCACCGCTCAGGATCTTGAATGTGCTGTCGCGAAGGGGATCGGTCTTGCATGCGAACCAGTCCCGGGGTTCGGCTGCACCGACTGCTCGTGCATATCACATCTGCATTTCGCTTCCGGGTGCGAGGATTTGCTGGATACGGTCATGCAGGCACATCTCGGCGCAGGGCTCTCTCCAGAGTGGCTGGGGCCCTCGCGGCTGGCTGTGACTGACACCGTCTAAGACTCCGGATGTAGTTTCGTTGGTTATCAGATTCGTGATTGTGAGCGCAAGCGAAGCAAAGCCGTCGGCGTAAACTCAGCACCAGGAGCTGGCTACGCCGATGCGACTAATTCCGACTCACCCCTTTAAGAATGCTGTTTGACTCCTCGACACATCGGCTGAGCACTGCTTCGGAAGACCCGACCACTTCCATCCCGGCAGCACCAGCATGTCCGCCGCCAGAGCCGTGATACTCGAGACCGATGTCACGCATCATCTCCCCAAGGTTGATACCGCATCTGATTGCATCCCGCTTTGCGCGTCCGCTCACCTTCGTTATCTCGTCCCTTGCCGTTCCCACGAATGAGATGTCCGCACCGATGTTTGTAAGTGCTGTGGCAACGGCAGCCCCGAACGAATCCGACTCTGAGATGGCGAAGATCCAGTCATCGACCTTCAGGATATTGGCGCGGTTTGCTGATTCGAGTACAGTGGTGCGCATCGAAATATCCTGTGGCGTGCTCGCGAGCAGATCGAGAGCCTCGCTGTAACTGACCCCACCTAAGTCGATGAGGTCGGCAATCGCTCGAAACGAACCTGTTGTGGCATGTTTGAAATGTCCGGTATCTGTGATGATGCCAGTCATGAGCGCAAGCGCTGTGCGCTCCCTGATCGGAGCGTTCATGCATTTCAGGACATTGACGACTATCTCCGCAGTCGAGCCGACAAGTCTGTGCAGATAGAAGCTTGCACCATCGATCAACTGAGAGACTGAATGGTGATCGATCACGCAGTAATCGCCGAGCACCAGATCGTTTAATTGCGACTGGGTCGACGTGTCCACAACAACCGTAAAATCGTAGTCGGACGGATTTGGTGCATACACGACCTCGATCTCCAGTTGATCGACCAGCATAGAAGCCACCCTACCACAGTAATCTGCGACGCCCACCGTGCCGCCAAAAGACTCGGCAAGCGCGAACGCACTCGATATCGCATCCGGGTCGGCATTGCGATGACCGAGAAAGAGAACGTTTTGGTAGTTTAACATCTGGTCATAGAATGTTATTTCATCAATGTTCATGATATATGGGATGCGGTCAGAGTTAAAAAGTATGATGTGGCTGCCGGAGTAAGTTTTGTGGAGCAGGTAAGAGTGCTTAGGGACTGCATTGGGCTGCATATTAACTCCGCATATTATCCCCATCCAAAACTTAATGTGACGCGTGCACCATCTCGGTTATATGAAGATAGCGATTCTTGGCGGGACCGGTGACATCGGAGAGGGTTTTGCGCTTAACTGGGCGGGAAACCACCACATCCGCATCGGATCACGCAAAGCAGACAAGGCAGAGGCGGCAGCCGAAAGTTACAGAGGTGCGCTTGCAGGTCCTGGAATGAAAGGCGACATTCGGGGATTCGATAACAGGGCAGCAGCAGAGGGTGCGGACGTGATCATACTCACGGTACCCCACGAGCACGTCTCAGGAGTGGTTGATACCGTGCGCCCTGTACTCGATCGTCAGATCGTCATCTCTCCGGTTGTTCCGATGATGAAAACCGAATATTTTGAGTACACCCCCCCAACGCAAGGGAGTGCGGCAGAAGAGATTCTGGATATGCTGCCAGAGGGCACCTGCGTGGTTGCGGCATACCACACAATCGCGTCCGGGCGGCTGTGCAGTCTCGATCCCACATTCAGGTGCGATGTGCTGATCTGTGGCGACGATCGCCGTTCAAAGGAGGTAGTGATCGACCTCACCGACGAAATCGAGTGCCTGCGTCCACTGGATGCCGGTCCGCTCGCAGCAGCAAGGACAATCGAGTCGTTAACGCCAATGCTGCTCAATCTCGCCATGCTAAACGACCTGAAAGATCCGAGCATCAAGATCCTGTAAGATTACGATGTCACTTGATTCCCTGCGCCCTCATGCAAAAAGTATCTTAAAGCCGCTTGTTGGGATCATGTCCCGCACGGCGATAACGCCTGATGCCCTATCGGTCATCTCCCTTATCTTTGCTATCTCTGCAGGAATACTGTATGCGGTGTCGAGTGACAGCACAACGTTTGTGCTTGCTGCAGGTTCGATGGTACTCTTAAACGGGATCGCTGATGCAATGGACGGAGAACTTGCGAGAAGTTCAGGAACCGCTGGCAAGCGCGGCGATTTCCTGGATCATGTGATCGACCGGTATGCCGATGTCTTCATCATCTGCGGAATATTCTTCGGAGCGTATGTGGGCTGGAGGATCGGAGTTGCTGCGGTTGTTGGCACGCTTCTTACCAGTTATCTTGGTGTGCAGGCGCAGGCAGTCGGGGTTGGCAGGTATTACGGCGGAATACTCGGGCGGGCGGACCGCCTTGTAGTTATAATGCTTGCGAGCATCCTTTACTTCATATATCCTCACGTTATCTATGGGTTTTCATTTCTCGGGTGGTCGATAGTGTTGATAGCGATAGCGAGCAATTTAACAGTGATCCAGCGATTTGTGTATATCTGGAAGGAACTTACATGATAATCGATACCGGTAGGTTCTGCTTCAGGATGCTTTCCCCGACTCCACCATCTTGCAGATATCCTCTTCCAGCCGCCTTCCCGCACCCTCTTCGTACATATCCTCTATCTTGCTCGTCCTTATTAGCTCGTTTATGTCCCAAAGTCGCTCGTTAAATATCGTTTTCGCATCATATCCGTTATCCCCCATGATCGCATAGATAATATAATACTGAGCATATAAATCCGGATCAAGGAGCTGGTATACTTTGCCCACAAGGTCTTTCAGATCAGAGTCCACCTTCAACTCATAATAATCGTTCTCAACCATCATATACGCATCCAGGTATGTGACGTTTATGATCGCCTCCTCCTCAGGACGCTTGAACACAAATTTTTCGATGATCTCTGCGGTATTTGCGCCCTTGTACCACTTCTCCTGCCATGCCCTATAAACTGCAGCGCAGAGCCGCCATATCCATGACGCATGTACGAATATGCGGTAATCGTAGTACAGTTTATCGACCGTTTGATTATCCAGTGCCAGGATGCCGTCGATTATGATAACTAGGTCTTTATCTGGATTTAACTTTATATCTGCCTCTCCGGACCACTCAGTCATCCGGTTAACATTTCGAAAAAGTTCGGTATGACTTTCAGACAACCGGCTGCCAAACAGTGTGGATTTCTCGTCCAGGAATCTTCCTAATTTGCTATACCTCACACGGGATACCTGATCGAATACAGGATGTCTGACAGTGTCTCCGTTATTGGCAGTCACTACATCATCCCACAGCCGTGCAAGAGAGTACTTCTCCCGGATTCCACCCCTTTCCCGCTTTTCTTTCGGTATCAGATAATCGTCCATCGCTATAATCTCTGCGGTCGCCCGGTCCGAACCATTCCCCTCGAGTTCCTCGATCCCGTTCTTCACGAGTTCGGCAAAGTACGTCTTCCCGCCGCCCGATGGTCCGGCAACACCGATGATCGTATGCGTGGATAGTTTTCGCGCTGTGTGGAGTATTTCAACTATCTCGGAGATCGCAACCCCTTCTGCCTCGCCTATCATCAATTTCGTGTCAGGCTCGATCCTCATCTTCATCTGCTTCTCCTGTAGCGCACAGAGGGCCGCACCTGCTGCGCCCTGCCACTTCCCAGAAATCCGCTCGTACCGGGTTATCTCTTCTTCGTCTTCATCTACAGCCCTACCTCTTGCCTCTTCGATCCCGCCGAGTATCTCTATCTTAAGCCCGGGGAATTTATCGTCGATCCCCTTCGCAATTCCCTGAATGATCATCTGCCTCTCCTCCTTCTGCTGGACCATGCCGCCGCTTAGCGCCACCCAGAACCCGGTGACATCCATCAGCCGCGCCAGCTCCCCGAATAGAACCGCGAGATTCACCCCGTACTCCGTGAACACGTCCGATGCAACATTCCGCAGATCTCCATCGTATCGTAGGAAAGCGCCGACGTCCGTTGCCAGCAGGTTACACTTCTCACCTGCGCACTCGACCTTCTCTGAAAAATCATGCGGAAGTTTTATGCCCCTCTCCGATGTTAGGTGCATGAACCTGTCAACCACCCATTCGGATGGAAGTTCAAGGCACCCCTTCATGCCGCAATTGCAGATAGGCACATCCGGTGAGAAGTTCACCCTGAAATGAGTTTCCATCGGTGCTCCTACCCATGACAGGAGGTAGCCCTCCACGAGGATCGCAAACCCAATCCCCTTTCGCAAGACAAGTGCCACGGTCGGCTGGTCGGTTGCGATGTCGTCTGCCCAGACGATCCTGTGATAGACCGCTTCTACATTGGCATCGTTGATGAACCTGATAGAGGGGCACTTCCGCTGCAAATTTTCAAGCGACTCCATGGTTACGCCTTTCATCTCCGCTATTCTCACGACATTCCCGTAAGGATCCACTGGCCCCGGAACGCCGATATAGACATCCTCGTCCTTGCTGATACCAACCTCGGTAGCAGCCTTTGTGAGACACTCTTCAAGCACCTCTTCAATCAGTCTTCCTTCCTCGATAGCAATCTCATTTCTGTAGACTATATTGCCACTCTCAAGAGCGACCGTCTTGATGTCGGTTCCTGTGACCACCATCCCGACCGACCTTCCGGAATCGTACCGTCCTGACCTGACCTGACCGATCCTGACCTCACCCTGCTCGATTCCTCCTTTCCGCCACTGTATTGGCTTACCAAAGTTTGCATCGAGGAGTGTTATGAAAAACTCGCGCTCAAAGTACTCTTTCACGTCGCTTATGAGCCGATCGGTATCCAGTTCGGGGCTGGTCTCTATCCCGATCTGCCTTATTCCAAGCGTCTCCCCCCTTATATTCAGGCAGACCGCGATATATTCAAGTAGTTTGGTATATCGGTCCGACCCCGGTTCAAATATCTGGTTGGGCACGGTTATAGTCTCGCATGATACCTTCCCGTTGCCTTCTTCTGCCCAGAGTGTCACATCCACGAGATCAGCCCTGGATGCCATCTTTTTCAGTTCCTCTCGGAATACCTTATGGTGGCTTTGCAGATCATCCCCGATGCGCAGCAGCAGAGCGTCTATCCGTTGAGCCACAGTTTCACTGGTAGAATCGGAAACCATCAATACATACCATATAAACGGTTCATACCTAAAGTTTTGGATTGCACGGAAACGTTAGAAAAAAAGGTATGTGTGCC
>JAYELB010000415.1:0-6649 GCA_034717055.1 Methanobacteriota archaeon | reverse complement strand
CCTCTTCGTAGTATTTGTCGAAGAGTGCGTCGCCTATCTCTTCTTTTAGAGCTGCTATGAGTTGTCCTGCCAAATCCTTGTACGGTGAATCGAGTTCATAAAATATCGTTGAAGCATTGTGGTAACACCTCAAAGCTTCCTTGTAATTTCCTTTTTCCTGGAAAATCTGCCCCATCTGCCAGAGTGTGCTTGCTATCCCGCTTCTGTCTTCCAGTTCTTTTGATATCTTCAAGCTCTCCTGATACATCGTGGCAGCCTCATCGTACCTGCCCTGTTGCTGATGTATCATTCCAAGCTGGTGGAGTGTGCTTGCTATCCCGCTTCTGTCTTCCAGTTCTTTTGATATCTTCAAGCTCTCCTGATACATCGTGGCAGCCTCATCGTACCTGCCCTGTGCGTAGTGAATATTTCCTAACCTATGTACGGAAGCCGCGGTTCCCTTACTATATCCGATTTTTTTAGAGATTTCAAGCACTCTCAAATAGACTCGTCTGGCATCCATGTAGCGACCGGCATTTGAATACACTTCACCTATTTTAAAAAACAGGGCAGAACTGTTCCGGAGCACCTCTGGATAGGTTTTACAAGCATTTTCCAGATCCCCTTCCGCTCTCCGAACGTCACCTGTTTCTAAGTACCCAAAAGCCCTGCACACCAATGCCTCACTCCGCATACTTTCGTCACTTTCAACCAATAGAATCTTGTTTTCCGCCTCTATCAATTTTTCAGGATCGTTTAGCATTTCTTCTGGCAGTCCCATCCCCGATAATTCTGATTCGATGTCCCAGAGCTCAACTACAACTGACACACCCCCTCTTGCGTCCTGCATTCGCATCATTGGCTTGGGTTCTCCTTGCCAAGGTTTCAGCGTAGAAATCAACGCATTGTAGTCACCTCTGAGCCTGTCGTCTTCGATGCTGCCTATTATTGTTCCAAAACTTCTTTCCATGATACGAGAATCTTTTAAAGCTTTCAAACTCTGTGAAGCTATCATTTCGCCATGGTATACGCGAACAAAACCTTTCGACTCCAGACCTTCGATAGCTTCATCTCCCATCTCTTCCGACTTCAAAAACATTAAAACAGACTTCAACTCATTTACATCAAGTTTGGATAACTTTTCTATCAAAATATCGGCAATTGCGTCTTTTGCTGCTATCTCGGCCCATGTCCCATCCAGAAGCCGTATTGTAGCACTGTCCAAGAATTCGACCACATCTATTGGGTCTTCAAAAGTCTTTAGTGCGATCAAAAACGGAAAATTCTCGAAGAGTTTGGGATCCACCACCTTCCTCTTAAATATGGCAGATCGGACTGCATTGTATGCGGTTTGTTTCATCTTGTCCAGCCACTTTCTGTTTATTTTCCCGGCTGCTTTGGATCGCACATCGATTACGGTTATCAGTGATTCAAACCACCGTAGGTTCTTATACACCTCTTCAAGTTCATGTTCAGACTTCACGCTTATACAAAGGATTGTTTTCTCATCCAATTTCACATCGTTGATTTCAGAGACTTCCCCACTCTTTATGTCAATTTCAGCCCAATCAAACCACAACAATCTCGGATTATGATCTCTAAATCCGTATACTAGCATGTTCAGTATTTCAGACTTTCTATTATCCTGAATATCATAAGGAAGTGTCAGAGGGTCTCCTAAGTCAGTCTTACTAAGTTTGAATTCGGGTAAACCCAGTGGCTGGAATATTTCAATCATAACTTCTTGAAGAAAACAAATTCCGGAGCAATCTTGTAGTATCGTGGTTTGTAAATGTCGTTTGGAATCAGAACCCCACGTTCACAGAGCCTTTCGAAAAGCCCTTCTGAAAAACCCCCCTTCAGAATATCCTCCTTTCCTTTATAGTCATTGTCTTGCTTCAGGAAGAATTTGATTATTTTTTCCAGCTCTCCTGGCAAAAAATCAGAAAAATGCGTATCGGTGTACCTTTTAAGGTCTTCTACTGCTGTTTCCGGATTTAACCCGGTGTTGTTGCACAGGAATTCAATCCATGTAAGAAAGGCGAGGGGATTTCCAGTCAGCGTTTTGAGAATATCTGCTACTCCAAATAATCGCGCCTCATCAATACCAGCTCTATCGTCGCCATCACAGACTTCCAATCGTTTTCTGATAACCTCGATCAATCCCTCTTCATCAAGCTCTTCCACCGGAACTATTCTGCAAAAATCCCGGCGCAATTCGTTAGAAAGCGCCTCTGTTCGTACTGTTATCACCACTACTGGATTTTTTATCGCAAGCAAACTCTTCAAGAAATCCGAAATCGTATCCTTTTCGTATACCTGATCTAAATTATCGATAAAGAACAGAAACTTCTGTTCCGCTCCTATGTTCTTGATGACCGAATTCAAGAGGTCTCGAAGAAATGGTACGTTGATATCGAACTCGTATTCATCAGAAACTTCTTCACTCTCCACACGTTCATCTGTTATGCCCAGCTTCGCTTTCAAGAAGGGTATCAGCCCCGTCCCAATCTCGATACCACTCTCGATCTTCGTACCCTTCATGATGGAGCGCGCATTCCTCTGGGTTATCTTGCTCTTCTCCACTATGTCCTCGATGTAAGCAGCCTCTGCGAACAGTCTGTTTCCGTCGTCCCTGAATCTATCTCTTAGCGCACCGCACATCGTTCTGCAGAGGTTCTTGAGCAGTTCAAGCTCATCCCGGCATTCACGACCGTCAATTTCGACGAGAATGAGATCCCCTTCTTGATGAAGTTCCCTCAAAACCTTTCTGAAGAGGATGGACTTGCCAACACCCATCTCGCCAGCCCCTATGAATCTTATGCCCCCTATCCTTTTCGCTTTGATGGCAGTGGCGATCCTGCGTTTCAAATCCACCCGCAGTGCATCCCGATCCGCAAAAAGTTCAGGTTCTAGCCCCTCGGGTCTCAAGCACTCGGTATAGTAATACATGTTTTAATGATGGAGATAGTTGAGATATATGATCTTCGGCGATGAAATAGCTGCATGAGGCATATTGCTCGATTCAAGCAGGAACATTGAGATCACACCGCTACAGCCGGACATGCACCCCACCCGCCCCGCAGATACGTCTTCACATCAGCGACCGCATACTCGCCGAAATAATAGATGCTCGCAGCGAGTACCGCAGACGCATTCAATCCCACAAGACTTCGAGACTATGTGTATGATGGGTTAATTAAAGCCGACTGCGAAGGATTATTAAGAAGTGATACCTGTCATGAAACAACTGACCCATGCCGCATCCGGGATACTGCTCGCATCGCTTGCACTGCATTACACCTCGCATAGTACGCTCTGTGTTCTCTGTGTTCTCTGTTGGACGGTGACGTGGTCGATCATAAGTGACTTCGATGTCCACATCCCGACACTTGAGCACCGTGGGCCTACGCACACACTCGCGTTCGCACTTCTTTCGGGCGCGCTCGTGCTTGCGCTTGGGAAATCCCCGTCCACACCGTTTTACGCTTCACTCACCTCGCTTGCTATACTCCTGCACCTGGTGCTTGATTCGCTGACCCCAAACGGTGTACCACTCTGGATGCCATTTAGTAGCAAACGGGTGAGGTTTCCGGTAATAGGCGGGAAGATACGGTCTGATAACCGGGCTTTTAATCTGATCATCCAGGCAATCGCAATCGGATCGGCGATGATGATTAGTACTTCGTGAGGGTCCTGTTAGCAGTGCTTGCCAAAGTCAAACAGCTCCTGAGATGCAAAAGATTTAGAGGAAGTGGAGTACGTGCATCTCCGAAGAAAAAACAGGAAAAGATAATTTATGGGGCGCTGGCCCAATACTGAAAAAGAGTGTCTGCTAAAACCCAAGTTTTCCACCCAAAAATCAAAAACGCCATCGTATGGCGGCATACCTCTGAAATTTCGGGCATTTCTTGGTCGTAGCAGCACAATCGAAAACTCCAGTGAAATCACTCTGATTTTGTAGCAACCAAATTCGTGTAATTTGCGTCATTCGTTGTCCTTCATGATCTCTTGGTGCTGATATTACCACGAATGACATGAATCGAGGTATATGTTTAGCTGAGGTGAAAAAAACCACGAGATTACACGAGATTGACATAGAAATCTTGTGGAAATCAGTGTAATCTCGTGGTTAGCAACACATACGAATCGAGTAAATCACTGGATTTTCAGACAGTGTTGAAAAACCTCCATCCTGTAGAGTTCATCAGATAGCTCCTCTGAAACAATTCTCATGGATGCCGAGAGGTTTAACAGATCTTTGTGCCATGTATCTGACATGGGCAGCTCAACACTTTTTGCAACTATAATTTGCTTCAAAATATTTTCTACACCATTATAGATATTGTGAAGAAACGTGCCGATCGCTGCCAGTTCGATAACGGTCTTTTCCTCTCTTTTAATAGTCTGTTTTAGATTATCAAGCGCAATCCCAACATTCTCTTCCTCTGCACGGATCTGTTTAAGCAGTTTATCCATAAATCCGTACCCCGGTCTCTTCTACAAGGTCATTGAATAACGACTTTCGGGATAGATCAACGAGATCGACCGACTTTGGTAACCTTTTGAATAACTCGGCATAGAATTTGAAGAATAGCCGGGGTTCGATTCCTTTTACTCCGATATCGATATCATTGGATTCGATGTCGTCTCTTGTTGAGGAGCCGAATAAGATAACCGATTCGACATTATATCTTTTAGCGCATCGTATGATTGTACCCTTATCTTCTTCTGTTATCATTCCTGTTGCCTCCTTTGTTTGCACTTTAAGTATCTTCTTCGAAATCGAATACTTCCTGCAATATCGCGCCCGGAAGCGATTCTACTGCTTCTAACGTTTTTCCTTCCGTGAAGATCGGATACGCCAGAGCCTGTGTATTGTATCCCCCTCTAGGGTCATCTTCGATCAGGAAAATGATCTCTTTCATCGGTTTTATTCCGTTCATATAAGCAACCTCATCTTCGTCTCATGAATCAGTACATCCGGTTCCCTATTAAGTCCTACCAGCGCGTCAAATCCACCACCTGCAACCACACCAGTTTCATCAAAGAGCGTACTAGTCTCCAGTTCTTCGATTCCTCCTTTTCCAAACTGGCTGGCAATGGAAACCAGCACTTTGCTCGTTTGTTCCGAAAACCCCCTGAACCACTGCTTGTTCTTGTATCTGAATTCACCTACGCACCCCATTATGGATTTAGGCGCATCCCATAGCCAAGCTCTGCCAGCACATCGAAGAGGTCGCACTCTTATCCGTCCTCCAGTTTCCGTATGAGCCGCAGCGAATCGTAAGGCGCTGTAGCATGGTTCTCGTCCGCTACTCGTTTACTGACTTTAGTTCTCACCGAACAATAAAGTATCAACCGTATATGCTCGGGTAATCTCGTGGTTTTATATGTGAGCGCCCCCACAATACTCGAGTATGTACGCTTGTGTAAAGATAGTATGGGGATGCTAACAAGTGGGCCTCATGGGTGCTTTAACCGAACACATATAGAGAGGGGTCAATAGTAACCTTGGGGCTATTACTTCAAAAAAAGGTGTACTGGCTCTACCCGACACAGATCCGAGATACCCCTGCCGGAATACTGATCCGGATCAATGAGATGTCCCCACTCGATGATCGGCGGAGTCCGTGAAGCGTGAAACACACCTCCATGACTCCTGAATCATTGACTCTGGTTGACCTTTGCAAGCATCGATCCAGTCGCGGGGAATCGTATGCGACATCGCGCCTATGATTGCACCTACCATGCCTGCGATGGTGTCGGCATCGCCGCCAAGATTCACTGCCGCGAGAACAGCACTCCTGAAATCATGATGCTTCGAAATGATCGCAAAGACCGCGGGCACCGCTTCTTCAGTCTCGATCCCGCATCCGGTGATATCGATAGCGTCTTTTAGCGAGCCCACTGATGCAAGTGAGACCGCCTCCGGAATAAGGGATGCGAGGTCGTCTGATACTTCGCGGGCGCCATGCACGCCAGCGCGTATAACTGTCTCGATATCCGCACCAGCAATCGCTCCGGACACCGCGCATGCAATTGCACAAGCACCAGCAATCGCAACTGACGAGCCGTGCGTTGCAAGCGAGGATTCGATAGTGTTTGGGATGACTAGATCCGCTGGAAATAGCCATGCAATCGCAGGAGCGCGCATTGCCGCACCATCGGTCGTTCCTGTGGTCGGTGTAAAATCGGGATCTTTCGCAAGTCCGAATAGTGCTTGAGCCGTGGTCGGCCCCATTCGCGGTATGCGCGCACGGTTCCGAAGGAAGGTCTGCGCGATATGCCGGCAATCCACCCGTCCAATCTCACAGATCGATCGCACAACGAGATGTGTCATGATCGTGTCGTCGGTGATCGATGGTTGGCTCAGGAAACCAGTGATGCTGTGGTGCTGCATTGCGATCTCTTCGCGGGTGAGCCCCTCAACAGGCTCGCCGAGCATGTCGCCGATCGCCTGCCCGTACATCGAGTTCAATGTTTTCATAAACAAAATGGTGACGTTGGTTTGTAATCCACATCTTATGACGGGATGCTTGTGTGTTTGTTCTAAACACATCGGTGGAAAACCATCGTCATCAAATTTGGCGCACATCTCCAATATAACCTTTGTGGCTGAATCAGTGTCTCCCACCTGTGCACATAAACATACAGTAAGAACACCTCT
>JAYELB010000414.1:0-6700 GCA_034717055.1 Methanobacteriota archaeon | reverse complement strand
AGATCAGGGAAGGATACGATGCAGACCTTGTTCTCGTTGATACGAGCAACATCCGGAAGATCACGGTCGATCAACTCCACAGCAAAGCCGGATGGACGCCGTTTGAGGGGCGAGAAGGGATATTTCCGGAACTGGTTCTGTCCCGGGGTGAGGTTGTGTACGATGACGAGATCGCGGGCAAGAAGGGGCGCGGGAGATTTCTGTGCGGGAAAGGATATGTGGATAGATAGTAGCTACTTAGTATTCACCGAATAATAGACTTGTTGCGATATAAAATTCCATGAAATGCTGCCTTCTAAGGCGTCCATTACTCCACGCATATTGCTCCTTTTCATGGATATCCATTCTCCGGGCTTTTCCAAGTTATTCCGCAACAAGTCTAATAAAGTAGCAAAAGTACATGCTCGAGTAACTTGTGGTTTTATATACCAATATTCACACAATTTTGGGTAAGTACTAGCAAAGTTATCTGATGGCGCTCCACACCCCTATGAAATCGACCTGTCCGGAGTCCGAATCATTCGACTATGTGTTTGAGCCCCGATCGATCCATGGCTGCTGCGCGATACGAATCAGTGGTCACCAGACTGAACTCATATCCCAAATCCACGGACTTGTTGAAATTCACCATCCATCAAACAAAATGTTTTATTTGCAACCATTATTATGAGATATATAGTCTTATTGATAATAAATTTTTGCGGTGGGGGTAAGTAGTTGGTAGGGCTCATAGTGGATGAATTCATAATGCCATATATCAGACGGTGCTTCGTGAATGGCATCCTTTGTGATTAGGATAACTTTCTTCTCGTGAGCATGAGATATTCCAAGTTCGTAGAATACATTTGGATTACGCCCTGAACAATCAGCAATTATTATATCAGCCTTCTGGATAAAATCGTTGATCTTGACGAGAATGGGCTTTGTCAAAACTTGAGCATCCGCACGCTCGCACCGAATACCGTGATAATGCTTGATATGTTGCTTCAGACATAAATAGAAGTAACGCAATTCGGGGTCAAAGGGCATAATGATGAAGCATACACGTTCTACCTTGCTCATCCCGACAGCGCCCCTATAACCTACTTGCTATGATAATGGTGCATATAGCGAGCTGCCCATGTCTGAATATTATGACGCAATTCATCAGGTTCTGGGGGGGTCATAAACAAGGTAGAGGTAACCAGCTATGTCCGATGGCACCTGACCAGTCTTCTGCTGAACTATTGGCAGGACTGGCTTTTTCAACGCGTGGGCAAAAACCATCTCGTACATAACATTCGGGTTGCTTTTCGGTCAAATCCACAATAACGAGGTCAGCACGTGTGATGGCTTGTTGTATAGGCTCGACAAAAGACGTTCCGAGTACGACGGTTTCTTCCAACAGATAGAATTTAATCCCAACTTCTATCAAAGCATCAGCAATAAGCTGACGGAGACTGTGAAACTCCTCTGAAAGTAGTGTGTCGATAAATAGACATCGAAAGCCGTTTGTTTCATTTATCTTACATCCCTCACCTTGACGATAAGCAGGATGGCTTCAATGGCACAATAGTACTTGCCCAAATTCAGGTTGTGACTGACCTTTGTACACAATTTCATGACCACAAGATTGTGCAGGGGAATAGTATTTACATCCCCCACAACCGCAATCACACAAACATCCCGTGCGGCTCGTTCTTCTCCTTTTTCGTCAACTTATCAAGTGCATACTGGAAATCCGCCATCGAGATCTCCTGCCGCTTGTTGCGTATCGCATTCATGCCGGCTTCGGTGACAAGAATCTTTAAGTCTGCGCCGGTTGCGGCATCGGTTTCCTTGCTAAGGGTCGCAAGATCGGCATCATCGGCAAGCGACATGTTCTTCGTGTGAATCGAAAGAATCCGGAGCCGTCCGGATTCGTTTGGCGCAGGAATCTCTATCACCCGGTCAAACCTGCCCGGACGCAGCAATGCAGGATCTAAGAGATCGATCCGGTTGGTTGCCGCCATCACTCGCACATTGCCCCGCTCTCCAAAGCCATCCAGTTCTGTCAGGATCTGGGTCATGGTGCGGTTTACCTCTGCCGAACCAACGGTACCATCGTGTGTGCGCCTGCCGCCAACGGCATCGATCTCGTCTACGAAGAGGATGGTTGGCGACTTCTCCCGCGCAAGCTGGAAGACATCCCTGACGAGGCGCGCGCCCTCGCCGATGAATTTGTGCACCAGTTCCGAACCTGACATCTTGATGAATGTGGCATCGGCGTGGTGCGCCACCGCCTTTGCAAGCAGAGTCTTTCCCGTACCGGGTGGGCCATACAGGAGCACGCCGCGCGGCGGCTCAACCCCCACGGTCTCGAAGAGTTCCGGTGACGTTAGCGGCAGTTCCACAGTCTCCTTGACCTCCTGAATCTGGCTATCGAGCCCACCGATCTTTTCGTATTCGGCGTCCGGATCATCGATCACTTCCATGATCAGTGCGCGCTCATCGATCGTGCCTGAGAGGACCCGTATTATCTGCAGGTCATTATTCACGGCAACACGCATCCCGACCTCCAGTTTCTTATCATACTCGACAAGCAACTCCTGGTTGTTCCCGTGCTGCCTGATGAGTGCCTCATGGTCCCGCACCTCAAGAACGCTTGCGATGAAAAGCGGCGGCTTTGTGGAGTCGTCGATTCGTTTATTAAGAGCTATTACCTGTTTCTGGAGAGTTTCGTTTGCAACCATCAGATCGAGCAACCTTGCCTGATACTCACTGTTCTGCATCCGGAGCGTGGCGATCTGGTCGTGCAACGAGGTCATCGTGTTCATCAGATCGGCAGCACTGGAATCGATCCGGTCGATTGGCCTCGATGGTGTCTCTGTTGGTACTTCTACTTCCGCGGTCTCTGCCATACTATAAAAAGGGAGTCTTGGGATATAAAGATTGCAGTTGTGAGGGGGTCAAGTCAATTCCTTCGGCAATGTTAACGATTTGAGAAAAGCGGCGTCGGAGCGATTAAACCTGTGGCGTCATTAGGGGGTTGGAAAAGTTATGTTTGGAAAGCCACCCTCTACGGAGCATTCGTCTTCGAGCAAGTCTGCAAACTCCTCCGGAATTTCCGTTCTTTTGGCCTCAGATCGTACCATTTCTTGGTTCTGCTGTTGTATGTAGTCATTGGCGATAGCGCCTCATTGATGCGGAAATCAAGAGATTATGCAACCAGTTGTCAGGATAAACGAAGTCGTTGAATTTATGAGCTGGTGATTCATATATCTGTTTGATCTTTGCACGAGGTGAATACGGATGAAAATTGTGTAATACGGTCTATGACCGGATGCTATTTCGGCAGACCTTAGATGCCTGTCGAAAATACCTGCAACCATACAGATAGCGTGCCATTGGATCCATATGGCGATCTATAGCAGAACAGGATGTGATGGTTCAAACCTTTACTTGGATGTTGTTGAACTGCACCTCGATGCCCTCATCGATCGTGATGACAGCGCTGTGCCCCTGTGACGCCTGCCCGACATTCACGATTTCAGTTCCCTGTATACTCATCTTGCCTTGATCCTCGTGGATGTGCCCGCAGACGATCAGATCGACCTTGCCGATTGCGTGTGCAATTGCATCGCTTCCCGCATTTCCATCCGGTATTCGGTCAAGCGTGTTCCTGGGGGGTGCGTGTGATAGCAGAACGATCGTTCCACCGTCCTGATCTGCACGGATCAGGAGATCTTCGAGCATCACCGCGATCTCGTCTTCGGATCGCTCGAATGGCGTGTCAAATGGTGTCGGATTCGATCCGCCGATGCCTGCGAATGTGACGTTTTTGATAGTGTGCACAGCGCCATCCAGATTGACGGCTTTTGATGCGTCGAGGGTTGTAAGGATGCTTCTCTGATCGCAGTTCCCTGGAATTGCAAGCACGGGGCATCCGAGCGGTTCAAGTAGGTCGAGCAGTTCATAAGTTAGTTCGTCAGGTCCGAAATTGGTGATGTCGCCGACGATAAGTACAGTACTGATGCTCCCGCCCCGCTCTGCCTCACGCACAATGAGCGGGATGTGTGTATAATCTCCATGTGGGTCTGATATTGCCAGTAGTCTCATGAGTATACCTCGATTGATGGTGATGGCACGTCTGTCTTATATGTGTTACGGTAGCACCATCCAGCCCATCCCGCCAGGCTCGATCTCGATGATCTGTTCTCCACCCTGGTAGGCTCTGATCACACCTGACTCGGAGACGACAACCGCAACCGCATCGGTTTCAGCGGTGATCGCAGCTGATGCCGCATGTCTGCCGCCAAGACCCTGTTGGATGCGCACCGATCTGGCATCCACATCGAGATACCTGCCTGATGCGCAGGCGACCCCCTCACCGGATATCACGAAAACGCCGTCCAGTTGTGCAAATTCCTTAAACGTCTCCCAGTTGCCATGGTCTGTGATTATCAGGTCATGCTGGTCGTGTCCTTTGAATGGGTTTAACAGGAGTTGGTGTGATGCGCGCAGAACGTTCTCCGCATCACCTATAACGAAGGCGGTACCGATATGTCTCCCTTCTCTTCCTTCGAGTGCGAGTTCGAGTGCGAGTTCCATAACTGCGCGGAACGCGTCCGAATTTACCAATCCCTCACGTTCTTGCAGCGATTTTACCGCATAACTCTCTCTTGGATCGTATACAATAATCGAATCAAAACTTGGACCATCGATCACCCCGACGACCACACCGCTTATCGCGCCCTTTAGATACCCCGCGACAGCGATCCCCTGGATACGCGCATGGAGTACAGCCTCCTCCTTTTCGACGTGGTTCGGGATGATCCGGTACAGCAGATCAGATGCCTGCCTCGGCCTAACCACGACCGGAATCCCGGTCTCTACCCCGATACGTTCTGAAGTATATGAATCCGGGAGTAGTATGGCGGATGCGTTGATGCGTTCTGCAATGTCGACTGCCGACCGAAATATCGCTTGTTTTGTCTGCGTAAAATCCCCTCAATTATGCATACGGATTATATGCATCCATTCAATAAAAACCTCCCTGTCACAGGCGGGTGCTCATGCGTATGGAAAAAAGAACACATCTTTCAACCATAATATGCAACGTGACCGTCTAGGTGAACCGCAAACTATTTTAGCCTCTGTGATTCCAGACATACACGTACACCAGAATCGATCATATTATATCAATGAGGTGAAACATGGCGAATATCTTCATTTATCCAAGCAACAGTCTGATCCTGTACGATCTGGTCGAGCGTTTCGGCCATACGCCGCTGGCGGTCATGCAGGAGATCAAGAAGAGAGTAACTACCGTTGGAATCGACTCACCACCGCTTAATATCACTCCGGAGGATCCGAAGATTGGGCTTAAGTATGCTGCTGTCGAGGTGCCTGCTGGAGTGCGCGGGCGCATGGCGCTTCTGGATCCGCTCCTTGAGGCGGCAGAGGCGGCAATCCTTGTCGAGGACACGCCGATCGGGTTCGGGTGCATGGGTTGCAATCGGACAAGCGAACTTGTGGGGTTCCTGATACGCGCAAAACATATCCCGATTCTCGAACTTGCATATCCAACGTCGGATGATGCGGCAGAGGATTTTGTGTACCGGATATCCGAGTTTTTAGATGAACTTGAAGCTGATAAGGAGGTAAAGAATGAATGAAATCGAGGTCGCGCAGATATCTTGTGGTTCTGAATACACAGGAATTCAAGGAGAGATCGAATCGGCAGCAGAGCAGGTTGGAGCGAAGATCATCTTCCCGGATATCGATCTCGAGGAAGTGGAGTCGGCAGAGGCAAAGTTCGGGCTCAAGGTGACGAGTCCTGACCTCAAACTGATGCTTGCCCGCGCAATCTCCATAGTTGAGGGACATACCACCGCTGATGCCGTTTTCATCGGGACGTGTTTCAGGTGCGCAGAGGGCGCGCTCGTCAGAAACGAGATCCGCAGGTACATCCATGATAAATCAGGGCTTCCTGTGATCAGTTACTCTTATACTGAACGCACCACAGCAGATACGCTTCTCACAAGGATGGAGGCGCTGACAACCATCGCAAAGAGGCGCAGTCTGCTTGCACGCGAGAAACAGACCGGGATTACAGCTGGAATTGACTCGGGATCGACCACTACAAAAGCGGTGATCATGAAAGACAATGAGATTCGCGGATTCGGGTGGGTCAGCTCCACCGATGTCTTAAAAAGCGCAGAGGATGCTTACTCGACCGCTCTTAAGGAATCCGGAATCGAAAGGAGTGAGATTCAGGCGATCGGAGTGACCGGATACGGCAGATTCATACTGGGAAAGGAATTCAATGCCGATCTTGTCCAGGAAGAGATCACAGTTAACTCAAAAGGCGCGGTCTATCTTGCTGACCGGCAGAAGGGTGCAGCGACTGTAATCGATGTCGGGGGGATGGATAACAAAGCGATATCGGTGCAGGACGGAATCCCTGGAATCTTTACGATGGGTGGGATCTGTGCCGGCGCATCAGGGCGTTTCCTTGAGATGACTGCAAAGCGTCTTGGCGTTGACATAACCGAACTTGGAAAACTTGCGCTTGCAGGCAAGGCATCCAACATCTCGATGAACAGTTACTGTATCGTATTTGGCATCCAGAGTCTCGTGAACTCGCTATCGAAGGGGGCACGTCACGAGGATGTCGCAGCAGCAGCCTGTTACAGCGTGGCAGAACAGGTCTTTGAGCAGCAACTCCAGGAGGTCGAGG
>JAYELB010000413.1:0-6733 GCA_034717055.1 Methanobacteriota archaeon | reverse complement strand
CAATGCCCCCCCAATGCCCCCCCAATGCCCTCCGCAATGCCAACCGCAATGCCCCCCGCAATGCGGAGGGCCTTGGGGGGGCCGTGGGGGGGGATTGGGGGGGGCATTGCGATAGGCATTGCGGGGGGCATTATGGTGGGCATTATGGTGGGCATTATGGGGGGCATTATGGGGGCATTATGGGGGGCATTATGGGGGCATTATGGGGGGCATTATGGTGGGCATTATGGGGGGCATTATGGGGGATATTGCGGTTGGCATTGCGGTTGGCATTGCGTTTTTATTTTCGTACTTCCGAGTCTTCTACATTCTGCCGCAGGTGGTACAATATTTGCGTGCTAAAGCTCTTTGTAATGATCCTTTCGGATTATTTAGAAACTCTCCGATATACTGGGATGAAGTAACCATAATGCCTCTTCCATTTTTATCCAACTTTCTTGTAATACTGGCAAATACAAATAGAGAGAAAGGGTTATCAGAGATCGAATTCATATCGTCCGAAAGACCCTTCCAACGAAAAGCAGCATCCTATGCACTTTTAGAACTGACTGTCCAGGACTTAAGCAGATTCGAATCTATAGATGAAATAGCAGAAGTCTCAACCAATCTTTCTTTTCTTTCGTCATTCGAAGGTTATTTACCCAGCGAATTTGGTAATGCCGTTAGAACGGTAGAAGATATATCTATGGATGCCAGGAGTTATTTAGATTTCACAAGTAATTATAATAAAATTATAGATATAAATAGGTTGTCCAATGATGTCGATAAATTCAAGAAGATGTTGATTGCCACAAAAGGTTCTGTGGGGCATAAATTCTTTCCTGTCGCAGAAAAATGGTCGCAAATAATAACAGAAGAAAATAACAAATTTATTGAGCTTAGAAAAGATACATTCGAAGAGATCCAGAATCCCTACATCTTCGGAAATCCTGTAAGACCGGATGACAAATCAAGATTATTTGTCGGCAGACTGGATATCATTAAAGATATAAAGTCCAATTTATCCAATGTTTCCCAAAAGCATACCTTATTTTTATACGGGCGTAGGAGGGTCGGCAAATCGTCAGTATTTGTTAATCTCCCGAGATTCTTGGGCAAACAATATATTTCTGCATATATTGATTGCCAGGATGCCAGAACGAGAGAAAGCCCCG
Organism: Methanobacteriota archaeon; assembly: GCA_034717055.1. Taxonomy (GTDB): domain Archaea; phylum Halobacteriota; class Methanosarcinia; order Methanosarcinales; family Methanogasteraceae; genus Methanogaster_A. The sequence goes on along the minus strand of JAYELB010000413.1, from coordinate 5,579 downwards.
CCTCTTTTTGTTACACACTCTCAAGATCAATATCAAATTCATCGAGTGACCGGGGCTTTCCCATAGAACATCCGCCTCTCGAGTCGTTTCAAAAAAGTCCGTTTACAACTCTCGGAAATTGGTTTGATGAGATTGAAAAGAGACTCGGAACGGAAGATAAACTAATTTTAATCGCCCTGGATGAATATGAAAGGTTAGAAGAGTCAATTCTCAAAGGAGATCTCTCTATCGAAATACTTGACCAACTGCGCAATATTATCCAACATAGGAAATATTTTGTTGTGTTAATTACTGGAGGCAAAGAATTAAATGAACTGAAATTGAATTGGTCGGATTACCTGATAAGTGCCAAAACGATAAAACTTGGCTATTTATCAAAAGAGGATGCAAAAATTTTGATCACCAATCCTATTGATGATTTCAGCTTAAATTACCACGGAGGAGAGAATGGAGAGGTCGTTAATAAGATAATAGATGTTACAAGTTGCCATCCTTATCTGGTCCAAGCATTGTGCTCTGAACTTGTCAATTACTTAAATACTCAAAACCGCAAAGAGGCGATAATAGATGATATTGATGCTGCAATAGAGAAGGTATTGGTCTCTGCTCAGAATTATTTTTACTATATTTGGAACTCAGAATGTTCAGAAGAGGAGAAAGAATTTCTAAAAAGACTTATGGGCAACCTTCTGATAGGTGGAAATGAAGCAGAGATCAATTCGCTTATGAAAAAAGAAATTATCGAAAAAGTAAATGGTGATTATAAGTTTAAAGTTGAACTATTAAAAAAATGGATTGAAAAAAATAACTAACTTGCTTTCCACTGCTTTTTCTGTAAATTTTTAAGAAATAAAAGATAGTGCGCCCAAAGTCACTCCTGTACACTATACGAAAATCCGCACTCAGGACAGAAGTACATAATGACCTTTGCCCCTTTCTTGCTTTTTTTGACAGTCGTCTCCATCCATGTGCCGCATACTGTGCATTTATGGTCGTATAGCGTGCGATTCCCATAATCCGCCATCAACGATCACCTTTCATAGATAATAACCCTTTGACCAGCCCGAAACATCCGGTCAGCATCATATCACCGTGCGGTGCCGCAAACGTGACGTCATGCCTGCTCTGTTCTGCGATATACCGGTTCGGTCCTGTAACGATCACATGTGGCATGGTGTCAGGAATCTCCTCGATGTAGCAGCCGTGCCCACCGCTATCGAAGATCTCCTCAAACGTCAGCGCCCCGTATGCAAGTTTATCGATGTATGTATCAAGCGTCCCGATGTCCAGCTGTCTCGTATGGTGCTCGAATACGCCGGTTATGCGCTCATCCATGAGTATTGCGCAGAGCGTGTGCCCGTTTCCGATATTGAGCACAATCTTTGGTTCGGACGAATCGTTTGCTCCGGATACTGGTACAGTGTCTGGCACCGCGCCAAATATTGCTGCAGGTCCTGTGTCCATCAGGACCGGCTTAAAATCTGCAAGTGTCTCCGCAACAGCACGCATACGCGTGAGGTATTCGGGAATCGTCTCCCTGGCATATACAAACGACTGTAGATCACCGCCCGAACGTATCAGCCGTTTGAGGTGCTCAAACCTAAATATTCGGTTGCTTTCTGTGCTCTCGCCATGATCCTGCACAGCAACCGCAAACGTCTCTGGCATATCCATCCCGAACAGTCCAAGCATCCCGCGAATCGCAGGTATATCGATATCCTTTGTCTCGATTCGGATCGCTCCGGAATCTGCCTTTGTACCATCTGGCATGACCGCCACGCCCAAACTGCGCACCCGGTCAAGATCGTCGTAAATCGTTTTTGCGGCGGTCTCTGTTGCGTGAACTTGCAACCCCGACTTCAGATGATCTTTTATTGCGCGAACGCACGGACCTCCGCCCATCGTAAATCCGTCCAGAAACACATCTTCGCGTTGATTCGTTGCATCCCTGATGCGCTCTGCCACGATAACAGTCCGGGACGGAAGCACCATCTTGAAGCATTGTTCAATGCTCTTTTCGTCATCGTAGATCAGTATATCTTGCGTTCCCGCACCAACATCGATCGCAATGCACTGCATAGATCAGTCAAACGAGATAGCGTCGTTGTCCATCAGAACTCGAAGGTCTTCAAGGCTCATACGACCCGTTGTCTTTAATTTTTCCACTGCAACCTTACACTCATCCGCACCACTCGTCTTCTGCCGATCCTTCAGCGCGTCGATATGCGCGGAGAGTTCCTCTCGCAGACGTGGAACCGATGCCTTGTGCGCATCGATCGATTTGCTTATGGGGTCGATGATATGATACTCATCCTTCAGCCGCGCATGGTACTGGTTCGCCTCCTTGCGAACGGTGTCCAGCTCTGCATATATGCTAAGCAACGCGTCATGGTGTTGCTGCGATTCATCTGCAAAGACCTGGATGGATTGGTGTATCTCATCGGCAGCATTGCGCAGTTCTTTTACCTGCTTGTACATCGGAATAAGTTCCGTATGAATTTTGTCCGCGTCCCTGCTCGCGTTCAGCCGCTTTCCGAGATCTTTTAACCGCTCATAAGCACCTATTTCATGTTTCAGCGGGATATCTGCGTGAGTGAAGACATACAATTCATGCGCATAAGCTTTTTCGAGACTTGTAGTGCGCATTCTTGCTATTGCGTTGGCTTTGTCGCGGTTGTCCTTCACCTGGTTCAATTGTTCCCACTTCCGGTTTATCTGATCCTGCGCGTCCTTCCTGAGTTTTTTCAGATCGACGATCTTCTTATTTACCTCGTCCCTATCCTTTCTGCAAACATGCGCCTTTTTTACACATTCTTTTACGTATGTATTCAGTCCATCGCGCTTTTCCCGTAGTTTGGTTACCGTTTCCCGGTGCAATTTAATTTCACTGATGGATTTCCTTATTTCGGTATTTAAAGTATTTAGTTGGCGCTTAAGACCTTCGATATTACTTTTTAACTCCTTTTCAGCCATACTTTTAAGTTCACCGGACACCTCAGTCATCACCACCACCTCCTGCCGCAATCTCTGCCTGCATCTCTCCCTGTTTACCTTCCCAGTAGCTAACTGCACTCTCGTGGCTCTTGATCCGGCTTTGCAGCCAGATATAGCGCCCACGCGTCCCTTTCAACTGTTCAGCATATTCAATAAACGATCCGTGATGCTCCTGGGACTTATCCGCAATGTCAACAAGTTCATTGTGACATCCATCAGCATCTTCTGTCATCCTTTTTATCTGTGTGGACAGCTGTTCGATCTGTTCACCGGTTTCGTCGGAAGGTTTCACATCATTCACCTCTTCGATCTGCGCAGAGAGTTTTTTGATCTTTTCAACTATCTCGCGCTCCTTCTGGATTCCCATAACCGTCGTCTGAAGTCTCCAGTCCAGTGCTTCGATCTCCTTCTGCAGCTGTGCCATCTCCTGCTCGTTCTTCCGCACATCCCGGTTGATGTTGATCAGATCGAACATCTCGATTCTGGATTGCTTTATCTGGTGATACAGCAGTTGCCGCTTCTCCTTTAGTTCGGCAACGCTTGCGTTGATCTCATCCCGCTCCCGCTTCTCATCGCTGGACGATTCTCTGAGTTTCGATACATGGGAATCAATATCTACGAACTCACTCTTGTAGGTCTCGAGAAATTGCTTATGTTTCGCTATAACTGTATTTACTAACCCCATTTCATCCCGAATGGCAATATTTTCACTTGGAATCGTTACATCGGATGCTGTTTCGGTAGTTTCGTCATCTTGTCCTATGTCAAACACGTCCTGTCCCATATATAATGTCTAAGGTGCCTGTGGCGAAGCCGATATCGTCACCGTCTGTGCATGCGGCACACCATCGATTACAATGATATTATCTTCACTTATAAAACCATGTTCGAGTGCATGCGCGATAGACCGCTTGCCAACAATATTTACGATCGCCGCATCTTCAAGCGCATCTCCGACATCATGCAGGGGCACTACCTCTCCTTTGTAGAAGAACTCCGAGACCTCCAGTGTCAGCGTACCGTCGCTGAATGTCTGCCCGATCAACTCTTGATCGCATACTGCAACCAGCAGAGTTTCACCGGATACGTGAGTCTTGAGGTACGTGATAATATTCCCTCCGATGCGAATTAAACGCAGGCAATCGATTGCTTCTGTGTTTCCACGTCATGATATAAATACCTATGTCGCCAGCGGGGCTGTCGCTTATGTGGCGTGCTCACTTTCGGGTCACGGAACCCAAAGTCCCGTCCACTTCCGCAAGATCACCGTCATGAAAGACCGTGAACGGATCCTCCTTGAGGCGGTCAACGAGCGGAATATCAGATATGATTGCGCCAACAGCAACGATCGTCTCGGATGCGAGGTTGATCATGGCGCACGGGGCGACACCGTTCTTCTTGAGACTGTAGATTATGTACGACCCAACAGTCGATCCTTTGCCATAAGGAAAGAGGAAAACAGAGTCTGCAATCGAAACACCCTTCTTCGGATGATTCTTCTCTATGATCTCCCCGGTATTCGGATCGATTCCACCAAGAAATGATATTGGCGTATCAGAGATCAGAATCTTACCGGAAGCTACTCCTTTAGATACCGGATGCCCTGCAATCTCCGTACCAGTGTTTATACCAGTGTTCGTACTGGCGCTCATGCTCATAAAAACTCCTCGATCAGACGCTTTGCCCAGCCCAGTTTTTTCTTTTTAACATCATTTACATCCGGATCGTCGTAATAGAATCCGAAGAGCATTATGCTTGCAGCTCCAGATGCTTTTGCGAGGAATACGCATCGATCCCCGTCAGAGAATCCTCCAAAGTTGTGGATATCGCCAAACGGCTCTGACTGTGTCGTGCCAAGCACCCTCCCTGAGAGCAGCGGCACAACCGACCGTACCGCGGGGATGTTGTCGCCGTGCGCATGAACCACCACGAAAGACCCTTTTTCGCTTGCAGAGATGATATCCTCGATCGTTCCGTCCAGATCGGTCACGATCACGTCCGGAATTATCCGGTTCGCCATCAGGACGGTCGTTGCGCCATCTGCCGCAATGACGAGCTGCTCAGGCATGACCTGCTCGATCTCTGATGCAAGCGATGGTGCATTCCCACAGACCGCGACGTCCCTTCCTGATATGCTGCCGCGAAGATCCGCAAGCGCGCCTGCTCTTCCGTGCAGCAGGTCCGCGAGGATGTGCGCGCTTGCAATGTCCTCGGACCGGTTAAAGCCGAAGTCTGCGAGGATTTCTGTGTAGAGCGGCTCCCATTCGCTAAACTCCATGAATGCATGGATTGCTGTTGGTGGGGTTAAAGTTTTCTAAAATCGATAAGTACTTATCAAAACAATGTTGTGTTAGAATTATGTCCGGAGAGCCGAGAGATCAGGCATTGCAACATCTTGGAAAAGCTGAATCAGAGCTTGGACGTGGGCGCTATAGCGATGCACTCCAGACTCTCAAGACCGCAGGACGACTTGCAGATGAGGCGCAGGCGCCTGATATACTATCCGTCGTTATAGGGACTGTCGGTAGAGCTATGCAATCGATAGGGCGGTACGATGAAGCACTCGAAAGCTACACGATCTCTCT
>JAYELB010000412.1:2119-6749 GCA_034717055.1 Methanobacteriota archaeon | reverse complement strand
GCAGCATATCAGGAAGGGACGTCGCGGTCTGTGGGAATGCACCATCGCTTGCATCAGAGATCGAGCAGGTCATGCCTGAGCAGCTCGTCATTGCGGCAGATGGCGCAACGACCGTCCTGATGGCGAATCGGAGCTGGCAGAGAAGTTATCAAAAGTTGAGAAGACTTTCCAGAACGCTGTAATCAATGAGATCCTGGTTGATTTCAGTATCGAGTTTGTCACGAAGGCGCGGCTAGGTAGGTATCATTTGGGGGCAACGAGAACTGGGACAATCGGATGATCGGGTACCGGCTGAATCGGACGCAGATTATAGGGACGTACGCGGCGAAACATCAATAGAATTGGGCAGGGGTTGTTCTAGCGGGCGGGAGACGGAGGGGTCTTCTGCCTGCTGGAAGGGTTTTTGGGCGGTTGGTTTTGGGAGGGTTTATGTCGAATGAGTTCTGACGTGTATTATATGGGGCAGAGAGAATTGTACACAACCCCATCGGAGAATGGTGTAAAGATCGTCTATGCACCCCCGGATGGTATCATGGATGAGGGGTTGTGGAGAAATGTATTATATCGGGATACAAGATTATGCACAAAAGGATGAATCGTGATGCACAAGCCCTGTACTTGAGTGTGGGGTATAGTGACTTAAAGAGCCATAGACGAGCCAGATAGTAAAAAAACGGCACTGTTCAAAAATCTAGTGATAGCCGAACATCATATCTCAGTCTCACATCATTTTCACCATGTTGCCGCTGGTAAAACTATTTCATGACGGATTTCATACTGGCTTTCTACCATAATCCGCGCACCGCTCACACAAAACTACACAAAAGTCATAAAAATAGCTTATTTGAAAGAAAAGAGAAGATAGCCACAGCTAATACGACTGGAATGCCACAGAAACAAACAGCTGCCCAGGTACTGAAAGGGTTATGAAATGCGCAAGCGTGTATGAGGTAAAAGTCTCACGTACCGTTCTGAGATGAGGAGTGGCGGGTAACCGCCCCCTTCTTAATCCGTGACTCATTTCGGACTGCAATTTACGTTGCACCGAAAAGTCGAGATTGGTGAATTTGGCCGGTTACCAGAAGATAATAAAAAGACTCAAATATAGTATTTCCGCTCGGTTTGTCTATGATGTCTGGCATCAGCGCACCTACCGGAACAAACCGCATACCGATTCTACCCTTGAGTCCAGGTACCATCATGATTATGATTACCATGACGCAAAGTATGCATCCGACATGCCCCATCACAAACATCTATCATACATTTTGGCTCAGAGGACCTCGATTTATCACAAACTCATCTTCCAACCTCTCATGTCATGGGGGCAAATCATCCGCCCACTATGTGATCATCAGGCGTGCCCGCTCCAATAAGCTCCCTGATCGCAGGCACATCGACATGTCTTTCGACAAGTTCTGCGAACTTCCTGATCCCTTCTTCATGGTCTATGATCTCAAACGAGACGCCCTGAACCGAGATTCCTTTCTTCATGTATAGATATCCAAGCAGCGCGCTTCGCACGTTCTCATTCTCGAATAAGCCGTGCAGATACGTGCCGAAGATGAGCCCGGATTCGTCGATGCACCCGTCATCCCCGAAGACCGGACGTGCGGATACTGTGTCGCCGGTATGAATCTCATAACCAGAGACCGCTTCGCCGCGGATGCTCCCGATGATCGGTCCGCCTGCTGTAACCTGTTTTGTGACCTGCCGGGTCTGCTTCTCGTACCGCTCGAATGTCGTTTCCACATCGAGAAGCCCCATTCCGGAGATCTCGGCAACGCTGCCCTCAAACCCGCGGTCGATGATCGTTCGCCCAAGTATCTGGTATCCACCGCATATCCCGATGACCGGCACCGACCGCATCTTTGCCATATCTATAATCCGTTTGTCCATCCCGCGCTTTTGCATCTCCTCAAGGTCGGCGGTCGTGTTCTTCGTTCCCGGGATGATGATCAGGTCAGGATTTCCGAGATCCGAATCAAGCGGGACGTACCTGACATTTGCAAACGTTTCGAGCGGCTCAAAGTCCGTGAAATTCGAGATACGGCGGAGGTGTATGACTGCAATATCGATGGGGCGCTCCGGATGTTTCTTATCCGCGATGGACACTGAATCCTCCGAAGGAATCGCGATATCCGCATAAGGCACGACCCCGAAGACTGGCAGTCCTGTTATCTCCTCGAGTTGCAGGACTCCGGGCTTTAAGATCTCGTAATCGCCACGAAACTTGTTGATGATAAATCCCCTGACAAGGGCTCTGATGTCGTCTGGCAGTAGTTCGATCGTCCCGTACAGACTTGCAAAGACGCCGCCACGCTCGATGTCGCCCACCAGTATGATATCCGGCTTTATCGATCTGGCGCACCCGATATTCACGATATCCCTCTCATAAAGGTTGATCTCAGCTGCACCCCCTGCGCCCTCGATCACGATCAGGTCGTAGATCTCACCAAGCCGCGCAAGCGCATCGTTAACAATTCCTGAGACCTCGTTGATCGACTCGTAATAGTCGCCTGCTGCCCGGTCATACGCGGGTCTGCCAAGGATGATCACCTGCGATAGCCGGTCACCCTTCGGCTTTAGGAGGACCGGGTTCATATCCACGGTCGGCTCGATTCCGGCAGCCCGCGCCTGTATCGCCTGTGCAATCCCGATCTCTCCGCCGTCCTTCGTGATCCACGAGTTAAGACTCATGTTCTGCGCTTTAAAAGGCGCGGTCGGCGCGGTCTTTGAGAATATGTGGCAGAATGCGGCGGCTAATACGCTCTTTCCGACATGTGATGCAGTTCCAAGGATCATCAGGTGTTTTGGCATTTGGTTATGGTTATTTCGGTGGTGACTCGTCCCATCCGCGCCACGCGTGGACAGATGTGGGATGTGGCAGACCATTTTCCCACATTTTTGTGTCTCATAGATTACACGCAAACTTTTTTGCGTCTCACTTTTCAGGAATTGTGATACACAAACTTTTTTGCGTCTCGTAAAATCATTGCAAAGAAACACTATCTAATAATGTTCATCAATTTTGGAAACATCATGATTGCCGGACGTCTACCCTTACCTTCTCGTAAAGTTATTATTATGTGCTGTTCTTTCAAATCATTTAAAATTCGCGCCGTACTGGCTTTTGGAATGCCAGATCGCCTGATAAAATCAGCGGTACTGAAAATGGGGGCTTCGAAGATCGTGTCCAGTGCCTGGATAGAGTATTGGGATCTAGTCGATTGGACGACCTCTTTTTTCATCTGTTCGTATAATTCCAAAATCGATTTGGCTTTTTGAGTATTGGATTTTGACTGTTCGATAACTGCAGTTAAGAAGAAAATGATCCAATCATCCCAGTTATTATTTTTGGTGATCTGATTCAGTTTTTCGTAATAGGTATCTCGATGAGCTTCCAGATAACCACTGATGTAAAACATTGGAGTGCTTAACATCTTTTTTTCAAATAAAACCAGCGGGATCAAAATTCTACCTAGCCGACCGTTCCCATCCAAGAAAGGGTGGATGATCTCGAACTGGGCATGGATAATGGACAGTTGTACAAGTGTGTCTTTTTCTTCGTAATGAATGTAGTCTTCCAGATTGGTAAGAAACTCTTCCACGCATTCAGGAGAAGGGGGGATAAAGGTAGCTTCTTCGATCGGCGAACCGGGGCTACCAATATAGTTTTGAAGTTTTCGAAAACTCCCTCTTAATTTGTTCTGACCGCGCACGCTATCGAGTAGGATTGAGTGGATTTCGCAAAAAAGGTCCAATGAGATGGGTTTGGTTTTTAGCCATTCAACTGCAAAAACCATGCTTTGTCGATAATTGAGAATCTCTTTAATATCTTCATGTTTTTGTTCATCTGTTATCATCGATGCTTCATACTCCAGAACTTCTTCTAGAGTGGCTTGAGTTCCCTCTATTTTCGAAGACAATACTGCTTCATGCGTGGTTAACGGAGATAGTAAAATCGATGGATTGGGTATTCCTTGCAATATACCTTCGTAGCGTGCTAATTCAAAATTAGCACTACCAATCAAACGGATAAATCTTTCCCAATCCAGTGATTCCAAAGGCAGTGTTTTGGGCATATAAGGTTTCATGGGAATTCTCCTGATACAATTTATTCAAGAATTTATCATAAAAGGTCTTGCCATTTTCAAACCTATCTGTGCCCCCGATCCATTATAAAAGTTTCTTTGTAACTACTCGGGTACCTAAACCACTATCGGTAGACTTCACTATGCAGGAACTATCGGAACATAGAACATACTGCAACCAACAGGGAATTTAACCGCAGAGTACGCAGATAGGCGCAGAGGGGAAATAAACGGTTAAGTGTTCTGCGTTCCTCTGCACCCTCCGCGGTTATTTTTCTTGCCAGAAAATACAAGATCGCAATCGGGAGACCGATCGACATACCTGAGCAGTTACGTTTCTTTTAGCATGGCCAACCCACCTCATAAAACCCTCCGACCACGCGACCGCACCGACCTCTCTATTCGAGACAGTCCCATCAATAAAAATAGTAGTATGCATCGTGGCAATGCCATACAGGATATCGGGGGTGCATAGGTGCAGGTGCCGAACTTGCGTAGGTGGGTCGCGGAGTGGTGAGATCATTGGTCGAATAATA
>JAYELB010000412.1:0-2019 GCA_034717055.1 Methanobacteriota archaeon | reverse complement strand
TAATATTGTCCCGAAACTCTCGTCCACGAATAACATTTTAACCAGCAGAGCGTAAATCTGATTGGTGAGAGGCATGACAAAGAGAAGGAAGACTCCCGAAGACGACGTAAATGTGTTCGCGCCGGATGTTGATATAAATATCAAAAAAGGCAGTGCTACAATCGCAAAGATCCTGAAAAGCGATCCGGAAGGTAGATATATCCGGGATCTGATTGAGTGTCATCTAAGTGATATCGGCTACGGTACACACGAGGACCTCCTGACGGCTATTGCTCTGGCATTTGGGGAAGATGTCGGGCAGACCATAACGTTTCCGCTGTTTGCCAATGATCCGATTGTGCTTGTGGAATACGAGCGGCTGAAGGTTCCTGAGCGGGTCCTAACGTTCCTCCGCTATCTTATCGCGCTCTATGGTGCGAAAGCAGAACATGCCGAGATGTGCATGAGGCATCCGGAGGGGCTTGAGCATACCCGATTTTGCACCAATTGCGATTCGGATGGCGGGGTGGGCGACATTACAATGAAGCTTGTCAATGCGAGTGGCGATTCGATCACTATCACAGACGAACCTGAGGGGTATCTATTCCTGGTCTACCAGATACTTGAGCAGTTGTCAAGCATCGAGCCTGATGATACGGATTTTGGTACTGAGATCGCCGATGCGTTTGAAAAGATAGAGGCTAAACTCAAGAACATGATCAAGAACCCGATTAAAGATTGCGTCAGTGAATATGCCGATAGATGAGTACCTGCTCTCAGGAAGCATCCTCTGCGGTGAGGACTTTGATGTGGTCGAGGGCTACATCTGCATCAGGGACGGTGTGATCGCTGAGATCTGCGAGGAGCCAGGGCGGGTGGATGCGCTGGCGCATGGCATCATCCTGCCTGCTTTTGTGAATGCACACACACATCTCGGGGATTCCGTGCTCAAGGATCCTCCGATCACGGATATCGCCAGTCTGGTGCGCCCGCCGGATGGATTGAAGCACCGTGTGCTCCGGGAGACCAGTACGCATGATCTTGTGCACGCGATGCGGGCGAGTATCTGCGATATGGTGAAGACTGGTACCTGTGCATTTGCCGATTTCAGGGAAGGGGGGCTTCCCGGCGTGCTTGCGCTGATGCGTGCGATCGATGTCGCATCGACTTTTGGATGCGCTGGCGCTGTGGATGCCGTGATTCTTGGAAGACCCGGTGGAGGCAAAGGTGGTGGCGAGGATGGGGCAGAGGGTGATGCCATGGACGAGATCGATTCGATCCTTGAACTGGCTGGCGGCATCGGGATCAGCAGCACCAATGATTATGCAGAGGGTGTTGCGGCAGCGGTAGCGGAGCGGACCCGGAGGCAGGGAGGAGTCTTTGCGATTCACGCAGGAGAACTTGATTCCACCGATATCAGAGGTGCGCTTGAGTTAGACCCTGATCTTCTGGTACATCTCGTGCACGCGTCCCGTGAGGACCTGCGAAGGGTTGCCAAAGGGAACATCCCGGTTGTGGTCTGCATCCGGTCAAATCTCGTGACACGGGTCGGAATTCCACCTGTTAAGGCGATGCTTGCTCAGGGGGTGCTGGTTGCTGCCGGCACCGATAATGTGATGTTTAATTCGGTTGATATCTTTTCTGAGATGAAGTTTCTCTCGTCGCTCTGCCAGATCGATGAAGGGCAGGTGCTCAAGATATGTACCCGTGCAGGTGCGATTGCACTCGGTCTTAACTACGGGGTCATCGAGCCGGGGATGGACGCGAGGGTTACAGTGCTTAATAAGGATTCATACAACCTTTCGGGCGCAAAGAATATCCTAAGAAGCGTTGTCAGGCGTGCAAGGGCCGGAGATATCGTCTTCTGTTCTGGCGATACGGGTGCTCGAATGCAATAAGCAGGAGATTTTTTATGGTATATACACTATAAACTCAGACCCCCTATACACACCTTTTTACAAAGATCAACCATACATACACATGGTGTACTTCAACATCCCCTCCCCCGAAATATACCTCAATCGCATTTCTCCTCTGCAT
>JAYELB010000411.1:0-6774 GCA_034717055.1 Methanobacteriota archaeon | reverse complement strand
AGTTTCTGCAGTTATGGTACACCCCGGAAGAGCAGAGGGAGCTTTTCGAGAGAAATTTCAAACTTCTTGAAGCAGGAGAAAAAACCGCACTCAGAGACCTCTGTTACTATGCTGAAATCCAGCCGCCTGAATTCAGGGCTGAATCTCTTCTCAAACTTGCGCCCAAACTTCTGGAACTTGGTGAGTTGGAAGAGGCTGCTTATGAAATCCGGAAACTGAAAGAGATCGTGGCAGAGACTGGAGATAAGGAATTGGAAGGTAAGATATGGCGGTATGAGGTGGGGCTGCTGTTCTCTGAAGGAAGATATGAAGACGCGCTGGAAGTATTCGAGAAGGTTCTGGAGATCAACCCGGAGGATGAGTCTGCACTATCATTGAAAGGACTTGCGTTAGTAGATCTCGGCAGATATGAAGACGCGCTGAAAGCACTCGATAAGGCTCTGGAGATCAATCCAGAGGATGGGTTCGCACTATCACAGAAAGGACTTGCGTTAGTAGATCTCGGCAGACATAGAGATGCAATAGAAATCTTGAACAAAGCTCTGAAAATCGACCCGAAGGACGAGAACACTCTCCAAAACAAAGGCATTGCGCTATTAGAATTGAAAAGATGCGATGAGGCGCTTGATGCAGCAGAAAAAGCAAAAGAAGTGGCAACCAGCGAATCTTCCATGATTGATGCTGCGCTGATCATGATCAAAGCCCACATATCTCTCGATAGAAAATCAGACGCTACTTCAGAGATGGAAAAAATAAAAGACAGAATACCTGAACAGGAGCCGCACTTGATCGAAGATTTCGTCGAGACCTGTCTGAATCTCGCTCTCGATGAATTGAAGGTTGGAAACCCCGGAAACGCATCTAGACTCATGAAAACAGCTTACGACGCCAGCACCAATCTGGACGACGATAAAGTCGCCGCGCTGACGATGACCTTCTTGAAGAATGCAATAGAGTCCGGAGAACTCCATATCATCAAAGCGGCAGTGGATGAGGTTATAAAACTACAGGGAGACCGGTACCAAAACATCCTCAAACCCATAACCGAGGCGATAGGGATCGTTGAAACGGAAGACATCCGGAGATATTACAGACTTCAGGTTGAAGAAAGAGAGATAGTGGCTGACATCGTGAGAAAGATTACCCAATCTGACGAACTGCTGCCAGCGGAACTTAGACACTAAAATGCTCGCATCGATGATGCACCACACACGTTTTAAGATATGAGATCATAGATACATCATAACGCACCGATGGAGGTAATATAGGTTGAAAATTCTTGTAAGCGATCCCCTCGCAGAAGAGGGCTTGGAGCTACTTAAGGAAGAGCATGACGTGGATGTCAATACCGGTCTTTCAGAGGACGAACTCGTAAGTATCATACCAGAGTACGATGCTCTCGTGATCAGAAGCGGGACAAAGGTAACAGAAAAAATCATAAATGCGGCAGACCGTCTCAAGATCATTGGCAGGGCTGGAGTCGGTGTTGATAATATCGATATCGCCGCAGCGACGAGGAAAGGCATAATCGTTGCGAACACTCCTGAAGGAAACACGATCTCGGCAGCAGAACACACAATCGCGATGATGCTCGCGCTATCAAGGAATGTGGCGCAGGCGAACGCCTCGCTAAAGGCGGGCAAGTGGGAGCGCAAACTGTTCACGGGAAGCGAGGTTCGTGGAAAGGTTCTCGGCACGATCGGTCTTGGGAGGGTTGGAATAGGGGTTGTGAAACGTGCGCAAGGTCTTCTAATGAAGATCATCGCTTATGATCCGTTTATACCAAAAGAGCGTGCAAAGGAACTTGGGATCGAACTTGTAGACCTCGATACCGTGCTTAAGAAGTCCGACTACATCACGGTGCATACGCCACTTACGAACGAGACCAGGGGCATGGTCAGCGATGCCCAGTTCGAGATGATGAAGCCGGGCGTCAGGATCATTAACTGCGCACGCGGCGGGGTCATCGACGAGGATGCGCTCGTGCGGGCTGTCAATAAAAACCGGATAGCAGGTGCCGCACTCGATGTCTTCGTAAACGAACCGCCGACGGGGAGCCCGATTCTTGGTCTGGATCATGTGATTGTAACGCCACATCTAGGCGCGTCTACAGCGGAGGCACAGGTCGCGGTCGCGGTCGATGTCGCGGATCAGGTGCTTGCCGCGCTCAGAGGCGAGTCTGTAACGACCGCGATCAACCTGCCGCATATCCAGTCCGACGCTCTGAGCGTGGTTGCACCATATATCAGCGTTGCAGAGACAATCGGGAGTATGTGTGCTCAATTGATGCGTAGTTTCGATGCGATCGAGATCGAATACTCTGGCGAGATCTTTGACACCGACCTCAGGATGGTTACACTTGCAGCACTCAAAGGTGTTCTTTCGCAGTCGATGGGGGCTAGCGTTAACTATGTGAACGCTCCGGAACTTGCAAAGGAGCGGAAGATAAAGATCAAGGAGAGCAAATCAACCGAGACTGCGGAACAGCAGTCGATAACGATCACACTTGCCGGAGGTGACGAGTCGAGATCGGTCACAGGTGCACTCATCAGTGATACCTTGCGGATCCTCGATATCGATGGATGCCGTCTCGATATCATACCATCGAGCTACATGATCATCTCACGGCACGAGAACCGCCCGAATATCATCGGCCCCTGCTGCATGATACTTGGCAGGGAGAAGATCAACATATCAGGGATGCAGGTCAGCGAAACCGGGACAGACGACAAGGCGATCATGGTCTTGAATGTCGACTCAGACGTTCCCGATGCGCTGCTCGGCGAGATCCGGAGAGTTGACGGTGTCTCTGATGCCGAACTGATTAGAGTGTGATCGAGAAGTATAAGTATGGATATGAGAAAGCGCATCTACTATCATTTCCCGAAGCGCGATATTCATTTCGAGCAGAAATACCGGTACTACGAGGACCTCCCGTATCTAGTCCGGACGATGGCATGTCTGGACGGGATACGCGAGATGTTCACCATGGAATCGCCTGACCGAGGGGGGCATACCGTCAAGGCAAAACGCGAGATTGCAGCATACATCGTCGAGAACAATCTCGATTTTGCGCGTTTAAGCTCTGCCAGCGTGGACGCGGTTCTGGTCGGGGTCGAGAGTGATGGCATGCTTGATTTTAAGATATCTCTAAAATATAGCCGCCTCGATGAAAAATATAAGATGATCGCATTTACTGGTGATGACTATCTGGTGCGGATGCATCTGGACGGTGATCTGCTTACGCTTGCGGTTCATCTCAGTTCAGGTCCCGGCAGGACCGAGTGCAGACAGGTGGCAGACGGAATCGTTGAGGCGCTCAGGCAAGGTACTGCATGACTCTGGAACAAGTCGTCGCCCATATATTTCGGAAGAAGGGCAAGGTAACCTCGATCAGTGAATTCGTATTTGCGCTCTCTCTCGATCTGAAATGGTTCTCGCCGGATCAGGCAGAGTCTGTACTTGCGAATGCAGAGCAACGAGGGCTTGTGCGGATTACAGGTGAAGTGGTTGAACCATTATTTGATATCCATTCGGTGGAGATTCCGATCGATTTCAGACCTGATCAGAGCATACTATATCGCCAGGAGGGGTCCATTGATGTCACTACCTGCAATGATGAGGTATTACTCGAAGAGATCGAAGAAGCATCTGACGAGCGCACCATAATCGACTGGGTGGTCGAGCAGCTAGCTGGCATGAAAAGCAAGCAGGAGGTCATACGCCTGATCGATGATACGCAGGAACGTCTCGGGATCGTTGAAACAGATGTGGTTGCACTACTCGTTGCAAGGACGTGCGGCATCGATGTTTCCGGGATGATCGACGAGGTGTATGACCGTCTGGTGCGTTCGAAAACTTGAGTTTTCAGACTGTGTCTGTTATCGTGTCAGTTCAACGACCTTCAACGAAAGACCTTTTACGCAATCGTCAGGAGCGTCACCGATCACATCAGAGATCGTACATTTGTCACCGAATTCCAGCCCGATCGGATGGCAGAGGTCATGCATCTTACACTCGCTTCTTCTACAAGTTGGTGGCTCAAAAACAATCTTAGATCCTTTAAATGCTTTTTTTGATTCGATTGCAGATATGATCGGGGATTCCACAATCTCCACCGCCTGCACGCCTTCGTCGTGTACATCGCAGGAATGTGTGGTAGTGGTTCTGATATTTACGATACGATATTTTCTCCCGGGGCTCAGATTCATGCAACTATTCTTAAATCTACAATCCTCGCATTCCGGGGCAGGACCTTTGAACATAAACTCTGTTCCGACCTTTGCAAGCCGTACTCCAATGAGCGTGATGGTTGTATTAAGTTCCATTATTTCACCTTTACAAATTGACGTGATTTGATACGGTCTCCAAGTATTAAAATCTTGACCCAACACCTTTACATTCGCCACCAACAAAAGGGCAACCATGAACTATCAACTCCAGTGCATTGAGTGCCGTGCACTATACAATCCTGATGAGGTTATATATACCTGCCCATCATGTGGCGGACTTTTAGAGGTGATTTATGACCTATCGGAGATAGATTTCCAAAAAACCGATGAATGCAGATCGGTCTGGAAGTATAAAGCACTCCTTCCTGTAAATATCAAGCCGGTTACGATCAGAGAGGGGGGTACCCCATTATACCACACAGAACGACTCGAGGAGGACCTGGAGCTATCCGAGATCTTTGTCAAGCACGAGGGACTGAACCCGACCGGATCATTCAAGGATCGAGGCATGACCGTTGGTGTTACAAAGGCGATCGAACTTGGTATGAAGACGGTCGCATGTGCCTCCACAGGAAACACATCCGCCTCGCTTGCGACTTATGCGGCAAAAGCAGGAATTCCTTCGGTGGTGCTGCTTCCCGGTGGGAAGGTTGCGCTCGGCAAGATCGCACAGGCACTGATTCATGGCGCAAAGGTATTAAACATCCGAGGGAACTTCGACGAGGCTCTCCGGCTCGTGCGCGAGGTATGCGACGAATACGGTTTTTATCTCCTAAACTCGATCAATCCGTTTCGGCTGGAAGGGCAGAAGACGATTGCTTTTGAGATCGCGGACGAACTAGGGTGGGAGGTTCCTGATCGGGTAATACTGCCTGTTGGAAATGCTGGCAACATATCTGCTATCTATAAAGGGTTTAAGGAACTGAAAGAACTTGGCGTCATCGATGCGATCCCGAAGATGACTGGCATTCAGGCAGAGGGTTCGCGTCCGGTCGTGGACGCTATAGACCGCGAACTTGCAGAGATCGTTCCCGAGCCTAACCCCGAGACGATTGCAACTGCGATACGAATAGGAGATCCTGTAAACGCTGCAAAGGCACTCCGCGCGATCAGGGAATCGGGCGGACTTGCAATCTCAGTCTCTGATGATGAGATCATTTCTGCGCAGCGTGATCTGGCATCGACAGAAGGTATCGGCGTTGAGCCGGCAAGCGCGACGTCAGTTGCCGGACTACGAAAACTGGTTGCTGAGGGGCTGATAGACTCTGATGAGCGGATCGTCTGTATCACGACCGGTAACATCATGAAAGATCCGACAGAGGTTGTGGACGTCTGCCCAAAGCCAATCGAAGTGGATGCTAATATCGACGCTGTGCGGAGAGCCGTGTTTGGGTGATCAAAAGACCGCGAGTAAGGAGGTGAAATCATGACGGGGCACAATATAACACAGAACCGAATGACTGCTGGCAGAGCGATCATTAGCGTGCTTGCGCTGTGGCTTGCGTTCTCTGGCATGGCGGCGCGTTTAATGCGAACGGGACGCCGATACAGGCGGCAGTGGGTGCGGGTGCGAGGGATGTGATTGCTATGTGGAAACGGCAGTCGTGACGAGAACATGACCACGGAATTGCTGTCGCTCTCGAAGCTCGCGCTCATAATAAGAAGGAATATGTAGCATGGTATCCAAAATCACAAAGTAATGAGGCAAAACCATGTTAAGACATTTCACGCTTGAGTATTGGATAGATGAGAGATGGTATGTCGGCAGGCTCAGGGAAGTTCCCGAGGTATTCAGTCAGGGCGAATCTCTTGAAGAACTGGAAGAGAACATTCGAGACGTGTACAGGCTGATGATAAGAGAAGAGGGGGTTTTGGCATTGCCGCAGACTGCCATCATGGCTAAGGAACTTGGAGTTGAGGCGTGAAACGGCGTGATTTCATACGAGAATTGGTAGACGCGGGATGCTATCTGAAACGGCATGGTGGGCGACACGACATATACATGAATCCGATGAATGGAAAGAAAGCACCGGTCCCCAGACATTCTGATATCAAAGACAGCCTGTAACTACTCACCCCCCACCACCGCAAAATTTATTATTAATTAGATTATATTTACCATTGCAATGGTCGTGAATAAAACATTTCGTTTGATGGATGGAGATACGGTGTATAGACCCACTCACGATGAGATTCATGCCGCTTACCAGCAAAGGGAAGAGGCTGTCACCCAACTATGCGATTACCTCTCTTGGGAATTACAGACCATGCAAGATCAGTTACAAGCCCTGCAAGATCAGCTGAACAAGAACAGCAAAAACAGCAGCAAGACACCCTCTAGCGACGGGTTCAAAAAGATGCCCCGCACCAAAAGCTCGGAGGTTGCCGAGCAACAAGAAGAACGGTGGACAAGAGGGGCATGTTGGTCGCACTGGAACCTGTGGAAGAACCGGATCACATAGAAGTGCACGTTGCAGATCGGTGCACAGTGTGTGGTGCAACTCTCGAAGGCGTCGAAGTGGATGACTACCAGAAGCGGCAG
>JAYELB010000410.1:0-6799 GCA_034717055.1 Methanobacteriota archaeon | reverse complement strand
GGCCAGCACACCTGACAATCTTTGTGTCCGAGAATAGTTTCAATCTAAACTCGCCGGTAGAAAACACCAGAGTTCCGAGTTCCCGCGGAATGCCAATATCTATTAGCAACCCACGTTCTGGATTTTTTATCCGGATGCCTTCTCTTAGCCCATTTCCAGAGCATACCCCAGACAATATGATCTAATTTGCTGAATGTTTCTTTGGATACTGCTGATCGATGATAATTCGACCAGCCAGTAATGATGGGGTTCAATACGTTAATGAGGTCTTCCTGTTTCCATGCCTTCGCTCGCTTGATCACATCACCGATTTTACGGATGATATTCCCAATCGATTTCTTGGATGGCTTTATCAGAAGCTTTCCTATGTATTTGACGGTTGGTCCAGCCCAAAAAGTCAAAGCCGTCATCAATATGGGTGATATGAGTCTTTTCCTCCGGCAATTCCAGACCTCGTTCCATCAGGAACTCTTTAATCAACTCAGCAAGATCCATTGCAGTCTCTTCTGAGTTTGCGGTAACGAAAAAATCGTCTGCATATCTCACGAAATTCACCTTATGAGGATTATATCGAGTCTTATCGATTTCCCCATTCTTACCGACGTGATACACAGATGAGATGGCTTTTTCCATCCCATCCAGAGTCATATTAGCCAGTATCGGGGAAATAATTCCTCCTTGTGGTGTTCCTGCTGTAGTGGGATTCAGATGTCGATTATACACAAATCCCGCCTTAAGAAATTGCTTTAGGGTTGATTTATCCATCGGAACGTTCTCCAGAAGCCAGTCATGGTTGATATTATCGAAGCATCCCTTGATGTCCCCTTCCAAGACCCATTTTGCAGAGTGTTTTCCACCAAGGCAGCAGTATGCATATTGTCGCGCATCTTGTGTGCTTCTGTGCATCCTGAAGCCAAATGAACGTGGATCATGAGCGTTTCTGCAATAGGTTGCAACGAGAAGGGCGTGCAGCGCTTGCACGCCGTAATCGTACATGGTTGGGATTCCCAAAGGTCGTTTCTTATCTGTACCAGGCTTCGGAATGTAGACTCTTCTCAGCGGCTTTGCCTTATACTTCTTATTGGATAATTTAAGAGCAGCGTTCATCTTGGAGTTCGTGTGTTACCCACTTCGCGCCATCAATTCCAGCTGTTGTCTCCCCTTGATTCTGTGTTACACGCAATACTCGCCAATAATTTCGCATAATGCGAGTTAATTAGTAGATATCTTAACCTTTTGACCAAATACCATTTTCCTTGCTTAACTGCTTTTGCAATTCGGGTTTGCGAGGGTGTTAACATGTTATTTGACTATATTCCAGTTGACATCAGTCCACTTGGGTTTTGGTAGCTTGTCTGTAAGTCTCTCACCTTTTGAGGGAGTAATTGAACTACTTACATTCACAGGTTTGCCTCCTTTCATGCGAATGAGACACCACTACGATCGGGTCAGCACCTTTTCGGGTTAAGGCAAATTTTGAACCTCTATACACCTCATTACAAGATGCCATTCGCTTTTTATCGATTCCGTTTGCCCACTATGCCATCGTTTACCCTCACGGGATCCCTACCCGGATTTTCCGGGAGCATATTGGGCGAACCTGGGTTCTACATCACAGATAATTGTGGACACCTTAGAAGCCACCTGTAAGCCGGAAACCGTCTGTCCATTCCCTACAACGTCTCCGCAGCCGTTATAGTCTGATTTCGTACCTTTTGGCCCAAGCGTAACAGTCCGCTTTCGCCCGATCCTGCGTTACGACTCTTTCAGTGGTTCGCATTACTCTTCATAGCATCCTTATCCTAGCAGTTGATCCAGAACCCGGACTTTCTGATTTTCCACGTTATTCTGTATTCTTGACCGCGCAGACGTTACCATCCGCACGATCCACAGTAGGATTACCCCAAATGGAAGGGGTAGCCGGTTAGGCAATCTGTGACGTAGCTTCTTGTCGATAGGCAGAGTACGCAGAGGGGAAATAAACGGTTAAATGCTTCGCGTTCCTCTGCGACCTCCGCGGTTGTCTTTCTTGCCAGAAATTGCAGAATCATAATCGGGCGACCAATCAACATACCTGAGTAGTTACCTTTTTTTAAGGATTGCAAAAAAATGACCTGTTAAAATTCGTGTCGGTCGTCCAACTGCGTGAGTTCGTGATAAAATCAGCACCAAAAGATTACGAATGATGATGAATGCCATGAATCGCACGAATTTATTTTCCACTAAATCGAGGTCTCGCGGGTTTTTCGCCGCATCCAAACACACACACTTCGGATTAATACCCCCGCCAGCATCATGCAGCCAATGAAGGATAGAAGATCGAGGTGAGGACTGTGGTCAAGAGGAGTGCGGACCGAGCGAAACGTTTGAGAGTGCATACAGACTTACACAAGAAGGCAGCTTATGTGGCAGGAAATGGGGTGAAATAAGTATTATAATGGCTTATATGCTCTAGAATCCTTAAAATATGCGAATTAGTATTATATCACCTTACTTATGAACCACTTACCGAAATAACCCATAAGCTTTATAAACGAGGAGATAAAAGACAACTGCACGTGGTACCCGGACAACAACACTAACAACAACATTAATACGTAGTAAGACAAGGAGATAAAAACAATGGGAACCAAATTGAGTATTTGGGAATTATGTATGGTTTTCGGAGTTGTAGCAATCATTCTGGCTGGATTTATGAGCGCAGCATCAGCATCAGAAGGTGAAAGCGATGAGAACAACTACGAAAATAACTACATAAAGTCTTTGAACAAGGATGATATTGACATGTCATCTGTTCACAAAGCAAAAAGCATCATACAAACCAGAGATGCTAAATCGAACCTCACAGATGCACAGAAAAAGCTCAGCACTGCCCTTCTTCAGCTAATCGATGGCACATTTCTCCCGCCTGGGCAGGACAGTGGAACTCTTGAGATGCAGATGACGCTTTTACGGCAGTTTCGCCCGGCAAGTTCTGTTTCTCCTGCAACTGACGGCAGGGTAGCAGGTGATATGGTTTACGTCTATATCCACCTCAAGCCGTTTGCAGAAACAGAAGCTATCGAGCCTTATGCGTGGGAAGTCACGAACAGAGACGAGGAGAATCACCTTGCTGTTGCGTGGGTGAAAGTGAGCGATCTGGAAACTCTGGCTTCTCAGGAAGCGGTGCGAACTATACGGCCGGTTATGCCGCCGATCGTAAGGACTGGTTCGGTTACCACAGAAGGGGACGCTATTCATCGCACGTATGACGTGCGCACAACATACTCCGAGAGCGGCGCAGGTGTCAAGGTCGGGATCATCTCAAATGGTGTGGATCATTGGACGGACGCACAGAACTCGGGCGACCTGCCTGCCGACCTGACCGTACTGAGCAACACTGAAATTGGTGATGAGGGGACTGCCATGCTCGAGATCGTTCACGACATGGTGCCGGATGCAGACCTCTATTTTCATGATTACGGAGCTAACATAGTCGCATTCAACAGTGCTATTGATAATCTGGTGGATGCAGGGTGCAACGTCATCTGCGATGATGTTGGGTGGATTGGCGAACCCTTTTTTGAAGACGGTACAATCGCTTCACACGTAACATCGGTGCTTGCCAGCAACGATATCGTCTATGTTTCTTCCGCCGGTAATGCTGGCGATAAACATTATCAGGGCGATTACTCTGACAACGGTTACGATTTCCACGACAGATACTGGTATATTGATTTTTACCCTGGCAGTTCAGCAACAATCGTCCTTCAATGGAATGATGAGTTTGGGGCCTCGGGTAACGACTACGATCTGTATCTATGTGACTACTCTACAGGAGATGTACTGCTTTATAGCGAAGTGGTCCAGGATGGTGATGATGATCCCCTTGAGTTTATATCTTGCTACTGCGATGGGGACTCCGTTGTTGAGGCCGTCATTGTAGTCTCCAACTATAATGGCGCAGCCGCAACAAAGACGCTTGAGCTATTCATCTACCCAAGTAACGGCGTAGACGTTTGGAGCAATAACATCGATCCTGTCGATTCGATCTTCGGTCATCCCGCTGTGCCCGGCGCCATTGCCGCGGGAGCGATCGACGCCAGCGACCCGGGCAACGATGATATTGAGTTCTTCTCATCACAGGGACCCGTGACGATCACTTATCCTTCGCAGGTAAGCCGACCCAAACCGGATCTCTGTGGAGTTGATGGCGTGGCAGTGACAGGTGCTGGCGGTTTTCCAACTCCCTTCTTTGGAACCAGTGCTGCAGCACCGCATATTGCTGCGATAGCAGCCCAGCTCTGGGGCGCACATCCATCCAAAACGGGTGACGAAATCCGCACTGAGTTGTGCGATTCGGCAGTGGACCTGGGTAGTTCGGGACGCGACAACATTTATGGCTATGGCCGGACTGATGCGCTCAATGCATTTGAAAATAATATTGAGACCGACGCAAACTGGACGTTCATGGTCTACCTGGATGGCGACAATAACCTTGAACCAGCAGCCATTATCGACATGAACGAGATGGAATCTGTCGGATCAACCTCGAATGTGAATATCGTTGTTCAGTTCGATCGAATTCCTGGTGCGGATTCATCGAATGGAGACTGGACCGGTACAAGGCGGTATTATGTAACGCAAGATAGCGACCCGAATGAAATCACCTCAACGCTCGTATCTGATCTGGGCGAGGTCAATATGGCAGACCCGGACGTCTTCTCAGGCTTTGCTGAATGGGCGATCACTAACTATCCGGCAGAGAATTACGCGCTAATCCTATGGAATCATGGAAGTGGATGGAAACGCCCAGGTGAGCCCCATGATCCACTCAAGTGCATCATCTACGACGACACATCAAACGGTGACGACCTTTCGATGCAGGAACTTAAGGAGGCGCTCGGCAACATCGAGACTGCGACAGGAGAGACGATCGATCTCATTGGATTTGACGCATGCCTCATGCAGATGGTTGAAGTTGCTTATCAGGTCGCGGACTACTCGGATGTGATGGTTGGTTCAGAAGAGTCCGAACCTGGTGATGGTTGGCCATACCACATGATTCTTGCGAATCTCGTCAACGATCCAACTGTTTCCGCAACCGATCTGGGAAGCAAGATCGTTTTAGACTATATCTCGTTCTATGGGACAACAGGCGGTGAGACCCAATCTGCTTCTTATCAGGCAGAACTATCCGGACTTATCACTGCCATCGATTATTTTGCAGAGTCCCTCAATGGGTGTTTACCGAGCGATTACGACGAGATTCTGTATGCCAGAACCCAAAGCGAATCATATATTAGTTCCGATTACATCGACCTCTATGATTTTGCGGATGAAGTTGTCTCATCGTCCTCAAACAGCACGGTTCAAACAGCTGCATCGGACGTTATGAACAAGGTCTCAAACACAATCATAGAAGAGGCTCATGGGAATCTGCATCCTGATTCCTACGGCTTTACGATATATTTCCCGGTAACACTGGCAGGATATAACAGTGCCTATGAAAATATCGACTTTGCTGCCGATACCGGATGGGACGAGTTCCTGAATGTATTTCATGACTGCGGATCATCAAATATCGTTACTGATGCGGAGATACTGCTCGTGGACAATGATGTGGGGTGCGGCTATGAGGTGTACTACAAAAACGCGCTCGATGCAAATGGATATACATACAGCTACTGGAACGTGGCTAATGATGGGTCTCCGGACCTAACGACCATGTCTCTTCATCCGGGGATTATATGGTCTACTGGTTGGGGCTATGAAACCACATTAACAAGCGCGGATCAGAGCAATCTTGCAAGCTATCTGGACGCTGGCGGGAGTCTGTTTGTTTCGGGACAGGACATCGGATACGACATCGCAAACGATACGTTCTACAACGAATATCTCCACTCCGATTATGTCGCGGATGATGCAAACATAACTACACTCGCCGGCATCGCTCTCGACCCGATAGGTGACGGGCTCACCCTTAGCATGTCAGGTGGCGATGGGGCAGTTTATGGACGATTCCCGAGCGAAATTGTTCCCGGTGACGCAGACGCATCGATGGTATTCAACTACACAGGAAACGGCTGTGGTGCGACTAAGGCCGACACAGGAACATACAGAGTCGTGTACTTCGCATTCGGGTTTGAGACGATAAACAGTGGCCCGGATAGGAATACCGTGATGGGCCGGGTAATCACATGGCTGTTGCCACATGTGCCATCTGTGAAAGGCGACCTCAATGGCGACGGGTATCTCACTCCCGCCGACGCCGCGATCGCGCTGCAACTTGCAGCTAGCGGTGCACACGATGATGCAGCCGACGTCAGCGGCGATGGGTATGTAACATCTCTCGACGCTCTAATGATCCTGCAAGCCGCAAGAGAGGGGATTGCGATATAGTCGCAGTGCCCCAACCATTGGGCACTCCATCTCTTTTTATTTTTTTAGTATTTGTCCCAGGAATCACGGGTCTCATATCACAGTTCAATACCGCCTGCGGTAACCCCGGTATATCACAACATCAGCGCAATCACCAGAACCATCCCGATCACCACAACTCCAGAGAAAGACAATCCTGTGCTGAATTTCTCGGATGTCTCAACCTCCATCTCATATCCTTCTACATAGTCCTCAGATGGATTCGCTGGTTTGTCGGCGTCTTTGCCAACCCTCCCTTCTGCCGCGGTTTTGCCCCGCTTTGTAACAGACTCCATCGTTGCACTATATTCTGCATTCAAGTCGGACGACAGTCCAAACGCAGAGACGAGCCCTGGTATGTACTCATCACCAAGTATGGGATTTCCGCAGGTATGAGGAC
>JAYELB010000409.1:0-6867 GCA_034717055.1 Methanobacteriota archaeon | reverse complement strand
CATGGTTATTAAAAATATTAGGCTTTAAAAAGATTGATATTTATGGAGCAAAACTTGGAGCCCTTTCAAGGAATGATAAACTTACAACTGAAGATTTTGAAATGTTGGTTATTGCTGAAAAATAATGGCTTGCTCCATCGCACAACAGCAGCTACACGACTCCGCTTCGCTTCGTCCAAATTGGGTTTGGCAACTTCTTGTATACGCGGAACGTAGGCAAAATTCGCGCCGCCCTCAACAAATGCACGTCCACCCAACCCCACATCTGTCCGCGCTCATCCTATCGCCCGACCTCCATCCCGCGGATGCCTCGGACTTCAGTCCGAGCGTGGCACGGCTGGGGCTTCGAGTTTCAGATATCTGAAAACCAATGAGTCAGAACCAGAGCACCAGACAAATTGACAGCCCGAACAGAAGGAAAGACTATTAATACAAAAATACACATCAGAAATAGCACACATCCAAAGGATGGGAATAACCTTGAATGCAAAGAAATACGTTTACTTCTTCGGAGACGGAAGAGCTGAAGGCAGCGCTCAAATGAAAGATCTTCTCGGATCGAAGGGCGCGAATCTCGCTGAGATGACGAATATTGGCATCCCGGTGCCTCCCGGATTCACGATCTCCACAGAGGCATGTATACACTACTATGCGAACGATGGTAGATACCCGGACGGTCTTGAGGATGAGATCGATGAAAATCTTGCCCGCCTTGAGGAGTTCACTAAAAAACAGTTCGGTGATGCAAAGAACCCACTTCTCCTATCAGTGCGCTCAGGTGCTGCGATCTCGATGCCTGGAATGATGGATACTGTGCTTAATATTGGTCTTACCGATGAGAGCGTGGCAGGCATTGCCAGAGGGACCGGAAATGAGCGGTTTGCGTACGATTCGTACCGAAGGTTCGTGCAGATGTTCGGAAACGTGGTTTTAGGGATGGAACACAGCAATTTCGAGCAGATTCTCGAGGATACAAAGCAGTCCCGCGGCGTTACGATGGATACGGAACTCAATTCGGAGGATCTCAAGGATCTTGTATCGCGATACAAGGAACTGGTAGAGAAGGAGACCGGAAGAGCGTTTCCAGAGGATCCGAAAGAGCAGTTAAGGATGACGATTGATGCTGTGTTCGAGTCATGGAACACGGATCGAGCAATAACATACAGAGCTTTAAATAATATTTCGCAGGATCTTGGTACCGGGGTCAACGTACAGATGATGGTATTCGGGAACATGGGCGCGGATTCGGGAACCGGTGTCTGTTTCACAAGAGATCCTGCAACAGGGGAGAATATGTTTTACGGCGAGTACCTGTTAAACGCACAGGGAGAGGACGTGGTTGCAGGACTTCGGACTCCCGGGACTCTTGATCAGTTAGCGGCAGAGATGCCGGAGATATACGAGGAACTGGCTGCTATACGCGAGAAACTGGAGAAGCATTACCGAGATGTACAGGATATGGAGTTTACCATCGAATCAGGTACGCTTTACATGTTACAGACGAGAACCGGGAAGCGGACTGCACAGGCTGCCGTAAAGACCGCAGTCGATATGGTGGAGGAGGGATTGATCGATAAGGAGACTGCGATACTCCGCGTCGAGCCAGATCAGCTCGACCAGCTTCTACACCCGATGATCGATCCGAAAGCAACCGTTGATGTACTCGCAAAGGGGCTGGCAGCATCACCGGGTGCGGCAGTCGGAAAAGTGGTCTTCTCATCCCACCGGGCAATGGAACTGGCTGAAAAGGGTGAAAAGGTGATTCTGGTGCGGCTTGAGACGTCTCCGGACGATGTTGGCGGGATGGCTGCCTCGCAGGGGATACTAACAGAACGCGGCGGGATGACGAGTCATGCCGCAATCGTCGGGCGTGGCATGGGCAAGTGTTGTGTCGTCGGATGCAACGAGATCAATGTCGATGGGGAAGCGAAACGGTTCACGGTTGGCGATACCGTGGTCAACGAGGGGGACTATATCACGCTTGACGGAACGAAAGGTGATGTCATTCTCGGCGTAACTGATCTCGTAGAGCCAGAGATGACTGGCGACTTTGGGACGTTGATGGACTGGGCTTCCCGCGTAAAGAGACTTGAGGTGCGCACGAATGCGGATACCCCACACGACAGCGAAGTTGCAAGGAACTTTGGCGCGGAAGGGATTGGGCTGTGCCGGACAGAGCACATGTTCTTTGGCAAAGAGCGGCTGCCGATCGCGCAGCAGATGATCCTTGCATGCGATGAGGCCTCGAGAAGAATTGCGCTTGATAAACTGATGCCGATGCAGAAAGAGGATTTCAAAGGAATATTTGAGGTCATGAAGGATCTTCCGGTGACCATACGGCTGCTGGATCCACCTCTGCATGAGTTTCTCCCAAAGACGGAGGAAGATGTAATAGAGACAGCGTCACGCATGGATATGAAGGTGGATGAGCTAAAGAGCATTATCCAGAACCTGCACGAGGTCAATCCTATGCTTGGGCACCGCGGGTGCAGACTTGGCATCACATATCCTGAGATATACGAGATGCAGGTGCAGGCGATCTTCGAAGCAGCTTGTGAACTGTCAGTGGAGAATGATTGCCACCTAGTCATCCCAGAGATCATGATCCCGCTTGTCGGGCACATAAACGAACTTCGATTTACAAAAGAGCGGCTCGTAGATACTGCCAATGCAGTGATGGAGCGGTACGGCATAGAGATCGAGTATATGGTCGGAACGATGATCGAGGTCCCGAGAGCTGCTGTCACCGCTGATGAGATCGCAACAGAGGCGGAGTTCTTTAGTTTCGGTACAAACGACCTAACACAGATGACATTCGGGTTTTCGAGGGACGATGTCGGAAAATTCCTGCCGTTTTACGTGAAGGAGGGTATTCTTGAGTCCGATCCGTTCGTGACGATCGACCAGGCCGGTGTCGGCAAGCTTGTCGAGATGGGCACCCAAAGGGGGCGCAGCACAAAGCCAGACCTTAAGATCGGGATATGTGGGGAGCACGGCGGCAACCCCGCGTCGGTTGAGTTCTGCCACCGTACAGGACTTGATTACGTCAGTTGCTCGCCATTTCGGATACCGATAGCGATACTTGCGGCGGCACAGGCAGTGGTGAAGGGGATGGATGCCTGAAGTTAAAAAGGTCCTGCTTCTCTTAAAGAACATGGTCTATGAGAGTACAAGCCCGCTTGAGACCCTGAGGTTTGCAAAATACTACCAAAAGAAGGGTCTTGATGTCATAGTGATACTCTGGGGTCCGATGGGGGTTGTGCTTGGGAAGGCAGGAAAGCACCGCGGTGCACCTGTGTATGATGCAAAGATCGTGGAGTGTATCGAACTCGGTGTGGAGTTTAAGTGCTGCCAGCTTGCTGCTGACATTATTGGCATGGAGGCGTCCGAGCTGATGCCCGGAATCGAGATGATTGAGTCGCATGTCGTTGCGGAACTGTTCATTGAGTACCAGAGCGAGGGGGAACTGATTATTAGTTTGTGAACGTTTTAGTGTTCTCCAGGGGAAAATATAGCACTTATATATGTGGTCTATCTCTTGATTGCGTCCATCACACTGCCCTTTGGCGTGATCATATACAAGGGGGCTGTCTGGCTTATTGCAGGATATGATCCAAACAAAGTCATGGATAAGGAAGGTCTTGGAAAATGAGTAGGTTCTAATTTTATTCTTATTGGAATATACTCAATTATGTTTGCGATATTGAGTTACTTCGTTCAAACACTCATAATTGGAATATGGATGCTTGGATTCGTGATTATCATTGCCAGAACGATGATCGGGGAGAGAAAGTATTATGAAAAGAAGTGATGCCACAGTCAACATGCAAGCTACCCAGCAGTATTTATTTACTAAAAAAGGATGTAAACGTTATAGATGTATAAACTCATGGGATGGGACCGAAATGAGTGAATTTCATATATCAGTCCCTACGGATGTCCTGATAAACGACCTTGCAATAATTGCAACTCTGGTCATCATCAGGTTGGTTATCTGGTTTTATTCAAAAGAAACTAATAGAGTTGTGGGCGCAGGCGTTTTAGGGGTAGTTATTATTATATTTATATACGTGTCTTTGATCTCACCTGCGCAGACAAAGGTGGTGCTTGATGACGATACATTGATAGTGAACATTCCTCAGTATGGTCACGAGACCGTCAAAAAAGAAGAGATTCGGAGGATATATGTGGTAGATATAGAATATGATGAGAATTTGCGACCGAAATCTAAAAAATTTGGTGAGGGTACGAGAAGTTACAAAAAAAGGTTGGTATAAACTGGCGAATGAAAGGGATGCGATAATGAGGACCACCGGAACAAAAGTAGTCTGTTTAGAACTTGGCGATAAATATATAATGCTATCACCGGATAGATTTGACGATTTTGTGGAAGAACTGAACGAAGAATTCATGGCGGTCGGGTAATCCGATTTTGACGAGTTCGAACTGATACATGGAATCGGTACTGTCGCTTTTTTTTAGTGAAATCGCCATGCTCCTATATTCTATCGCAGAGCCACGCAGAGGGTTAAAAACAGTCTCGAAACTCTGTGCGCCCTCCTGGTGATAAATCACTTGATTTTCAGACGGTGCCATAGAACCAAGATGATCAAGTTGCATATTGCTTCCGGGCTGTTCCTTGATTTGAGTATCCGCGAGGGCGGGTGGGTCATCATTCTGTGACCACGAAGGCATTGAACAACCTGCAATCAAACAAATCCCGACACTGCTTCGAGATCGCATCGATCAAATCCCAGATGGCTGCGAGTGTGGATTGCCCTGATAAACTATTTCGCTATACCGGTGGATGGGGTAAATATATGTGACATAGACCAAGAATTAATGCTAAACTGTTCAAGAGATGCGACCATGAAATACCTGTACCAAGACTCTGTAGAACTCCCCCTGAAGCGCGATTTTATTCTCGATCTTACGGATCTGCTAAAGTTGACTGTGGCGGTGTATCCACTTGAAAATGGGATCATCTCGGCTAATGAAGAGATCGAGAGCGAACGCCGTGTCAAAGATCAGAAAGTTGCCCGGATCGAAGCATTCGAAAGAGGTGTCGAGATGCAACTTGGCGAGATGATCACAGATGACGCGACTTATGAGATGAAGATCTGCAAAGACGCGACCTTGGAGGCGTGCACATCATGTGCGGATCAGCAGAGGGCAAAGATAGAGTCGGATTTCGATGCGTCATTTAGCGATCTGACCGGAAAGGTCGATTACAACACAGGAGAGATGCGCAAGATACTTGCCCCGTTTCTCGAATCCGGCGTGTATGATACCAGTCAGAGGTATTCGCTGGCATCAGAGGGTGGAAGCGTACTGCGCGGTGAATTTGAAGCGGAGGTGGACGGGCTATCGTTTGTTTATGAACTGGAGTTTAAGGAGCCAGTGCTTGTTAAACAGTTGGTCGGCATATTCTCCATACCGGTACCGGAAAGGGCAGGGTTATTTCGGAAAGAAGATGTGTTGAAGATGCGGGATATCTCGAACCACCGTATGGTTAGTGTTGAATACACTGGTGAACATATAATCGCAGAATTTGAAGACCGGAAGGGTGAAAAGGCGGTGCGCATTGAGATGCAGCACGATACCAATAATTACTCGATAATGTACGGGAACGTGGAGCCGATCAACCTGACAAAGGATGAATCGATCCTGAAGGAGATTGATAGCGCAGAGGTCACCTATCTCATGCAGGAGGTTATCCGATGTGTAAAGGATACTGAGAAACGCGAGGTTTCAATGCTGAAGGCGATGGTGTTTGATGGCGTGGATGTGATCGAAGAGTCCATAATCTTTGATGGTCTGAAGGTCGTATTCGCAAAATATGGTAAGATTGCGTCCGAATGTATCGCACATGGAGCAGCAAAGGACGAACTCGTGATAAAGATCGAATCCGACAATGGTACAAGGTCTGAAAAGTATATGCCGATTTCGACGATCGAATCGTGTTTGTCAGAGATCGGAGAGAAAGGTATTGAACTGGCAGGAGTTTTTGGGTTGGATACTCTGAAATGATGTCTGTGTTCGGCTTATAAATTGAAGTACGTCAGTGCCAGAAGGACGAGGTTTCCATTAAACCCTGAAAAGAGGGGAATTAAGAGGTTATCGTCCATCTTGTTAGCCAGCGTCTCGACGACGGTTGCAGTACCTGCCATGACAAGAACCACAAGCCAGTTTGACAGAAAGATCGCTCCAATAACCACGTCCACTATGAACTCGGCAGCACATCCCTCGACCGCCCTGTTCGTTAATCCTGGAATCCATATTCTGCCGAAAGCTTTTCCGAAAATTGCAGCAGACGCATCCCCGAAAGTCGTCATGAGTATTGCAGCCGACGCAATCTCTTCCGGGAAGACCGAGATCGCAATAATACATCCCATCACAAAGAATACGTGACCGCCAAGTCTATCAGCCTCCTTTTCCCGTAAAAGACTGTGCACAAGGGGCAGCTTCTTTCCCCACTCGATTCTGAAGTACTCGATCTCGAGTATCGCAATCAAGTATACCGTTAGCAGCAACAGTATCGTCTGCTGCCCGAATGCGAGATACATTACCACGATTATGATTGAGGTCAGGTGTACTGCCTTTCTCTTGAGTTCATGGATCAGATCACTGCTCATCAAAATCTCGCTTCCTTTGCAAATCCTTATGCGAATCCTACTCATCGCAGCATAGCTTGCATATATCTCACGGTTTTCTCATAAAAATGTGTTGATCCCCACACGCACTCTACCACGTTTTCTCGGCCGACTTACAGGCATATTTAAGTTGAGAAAAATCCCAAATTCGTATGGTTTCAAGCGACTGGAGTTGAGCTATTGTAGTTTTATGATTTGATATATGGCTAAAAGT
>JAYELB010000408.1:0-6870 GCA_034717055.1 Methanobacteriota archaeon | reverse complement strand
TTGTCCTTCCAGTAATATGGCTTAAAAAATACTTTTGAGCCATAACCCCTCTTGATAAGATGTCACGCCACGACGTTTTCCGCAGATTTCCCCTTATCCTTATCGAGCGTGAGAGATCTCCTCATCCCCTCTTCGCAGAAGTATAGCTTCTTCTCTCGTTTCTCAACCGCATCCCTTGCGCGGGTGTAGACATCGGCTATGGATGTGAGCATGGAACTCGAAAGATAGTGCAGATACAGTTTCAACGTCTCTCGGTCCACGCCCAGACGTTCGGATAAGCCCCGGTATATGAATCGTTCGGTAAAGAACATCGCAATATCCATTGCCAGTCTTTCGAGAAGCATCCCGTCCTTCACCCGAAACACGCATGTAATGTCCCGAAACAGTATCAGTGAGAAGTAATCCTCGCTAAGAACCCTTGTACCATCGCTCAACATCCCGGATCTTGAACCACACAGGATAGCCGCCCACCTCGAGATGAAGATTCATAAGATGCAACAGACGCTGCCTCTCTGTAATCACACTGAAGTTATGCCTTCTCAAGTTCCTGAAAGTCATCGATTCTTGCATGCAATTCCTGGCAAGGATACTCCACTAAACTCTACGAATCCCTTGAATGTCAACGGAAATACACCTATAAATCGTATTCTTCCAACCAGACCATCGGAGGCGTCCTTATACAGCAGAGTTTTCGATGATCCCGATACGATAAATCTACATGTTGCGCGGGAATCGAGGTAGTATTTCAACTGAGTCTGCCACTCTTTCCGGACGCGGATCTCATCTAAGAATATGTACACCTCCTCGCTGACCGGATCCATTCCCGTGAGTTCGAAGTACGTGTTCAGGATGTCATGAATGGAGTCCACTTTTCAGAGGAGGTTGTCTACACTCACATAAACGATCTTCTGTGGATCACCGGTTTTTAAGAGCTGATCGATGTATCGGTACGGTATTGTCGTCTTGCCGCTCCGTCGTATTCCGGAAAGGCATATTATCCTCTCCAGATCCTCAATTTCCCGTATTTTTCCGACCTATTCTTTTCTGATAATGCCTTTATCTGCCTGCGACGCATCTCCGGTCCGCCACCAGTAGTTTCTCGTCTTCAAGTTTCAGGTAATCGATTACGAGCTTTTTATCCATCCTGCAAATATAGTACGCAACATACGTACAAAGATTGTGGTCTGTATTTGCAATATATGAAAAATATTCAACACCCCCACAATACATCGTATCCAGCAATTCTCGAGAACCGATCCGCACAAAATCATCCCTCAGTCGTATCCAGCTTAAAGAGCGCAGCAGCCGTCTCGAGGAAGTCGAGATCCTCTTCTGCCGCGGCATTGCGCAGCGTCTTTGTTGGTTCTGCCAGCACCTTGTTGGTGATGGCGTGCGTGAGGTCGTCGAGCACCTGGCGTTCAAAGTCCCCGAGTGTGTGCTTTGATGAGAGCCGGTTGATGGCACGTTCTCTCTCGCGGATCCTCAAGTCCCGTATCTGGCTGTACAGTGCTGCTATGAGTACATCTGCACGCTGACTCTTGTACCGCAGTTCAAGTAACTTATACTCATCCCCAATTATCTTTTCGACAATTTCAACCTCTTGCAGCCGTTTTTGAAGATTCCTATCACTGATCTCCTTGAGTCCGTCGATGTTGTAGAGTTTCACCTCCGGCAGATCAGCTGCTGCCTCTTCGATGTCCCGCGGGGTGGCGATATCGATCAAGAGCAGATCACGATTATGGTTGTTGTGATTCTCGCGCTTCTCCATGATCTGTCGCAGCATCTCCACAGTTATAACCGCGTGAGGTGCCGATGTTGCGCTGATCACAACGTCCGAACCTGCGATGTACCTATCCTTCTCTTCGTACCTGACTGCAAATCCATCCAACTCCTCTGCAAGTTCCTCTGCCCGCTCAAAGGTGCGGTTTGCGACATATATCGCGGAAACATTCTTGTGCGCAAGCGCGTGTGCAACGAGCGTCCCCATCGTGCCTGCGCCGATGATCACAACAGTCTTTCCCTCAAGCATGCCAAGTACATCCTCTGCGAGATCAACTGCCGCCGATCCGATGGATACCGATCCCTCGTTGATCCGCGTCTCTGACCGCACCCTCATCCCCACGTGAATCGCCTTCTCAAAAGCGGTATCCAGCACCTTTCCTGTGACGCCTGCCTGCCTGGCGGAATGGTACAGTTCCTTGATCTGCCCGAGTATCTGATCCTCGCCAACGATCATCGATTCGAGCCCACATGCGACCCTCATCAAGTGTAACACCGACTCTTCGTGGTCGTTGAACTCGACGATCCTTTCAGGCACACCCATCTTCTTTGCATAATCAAACAAGACCCTGCTGCCCTTCGGCGAGACCACATACACCTCGACACGGTTGCATGTCATCAGCACGGCACACTCATGTACCAGTTCATGCGAGTGCAGCCTGTGCAGCAGGTCTCCGACTGTGCCGTGCCACGCATGTTCAATATCATCGATGCTTGCTTTCGTATGCGTGATGATCATGCTGGATATCTCGGTCATTAGATTATCATTATCCGTAATCTTTTATCAACCTATCAGCCGCCCATGCAAATCGATCTCACCGTTCTTGATGCGCGTGGATGAGATCGGCACCCCATCCTCTGCCAGAACAAAAGGCACCAGAACAATCTCGATAGTGGGCATCCCTCTCGTCATGCGGAGTTCATTGATCTTTTCCGCAACAGGATACGTCTCAGGAGATACCACGATATAATCGAAGGATTCTTTAAGCGCAGTGCCATACGGATCGTGCAGGGCTGTGATCTCTGGTGATATCCCGAACCGGTCGGTCACGTAGCGGTTCAGTTCGCGCTCCCTAACCCTGTAATCCGCGACCGGCTGGACGCGCCTTCTTGCAAGATCGTCCGACGTCAGTCCGATTACGACCTCGCCGCCCATGCTGAGTTCGTACGCACGGCTGATGAGTGCTTCGTGACCATCATGGGGTGGATCGAACGTCCCTCCAACTGCTACTCGTGGCATGGCTACCTTTTTGCGCAAGTGAATAGATTTAAGTTTCGCTTCCGGCAGGTGTTGGCATGGTTTGTGGCGGGTGCGGTCGTGCTTCGGAACATTCCCACCCCGTGATAGGAACCACAAGATTACACGGATTTTCACAAGATTTCTGTGTTAATCTTGTGTAATCTCGTGGTTTTATATGCTAATATTCACACAATTTTGGGTAAGTACCAGCAAATTCATCCGATAACGCTCCACATTCATGAAATTCGTACAATTTGCTTATTCGTTCCATTCAGATCCTTTTGCTGATTTTATCACGGATGGATATATGGGCGGATGATATGAATTTTAACAGGTTATTTTTCGGTGGCCCCTAAGTGCGCTTCTAACATTCCGGGCTAGCTGGCGCTGAAGCGATGATTGGGGCAATAGAAGACAGACCTGACTTTCGGTGAATTGAAATAGCCTGTCCTTTTATCGTCACAGAACACCTGTGGAATTACCAATGATAACGACGCGATTGAAATGGACATTTGAAAAAGGGCAGAACATGTCATACCCGTGTGACACCTTTTGGGCTATAATTTACGTTTCACCGAAAATCAAGACAGAAAAAATACGTATCCCCTCCAAATTATAAGGTAAATGGGGGTATTATGTACAAATCAACAACTTGTTGTTACGGATTTATGCAAATGATGTTATAAATTATGTGATGAGTTCTAATTTAAATCTTAAAAGTATAATAAAATATTATTAAATCGATAACCGATGATCTTTAGAAATCAAAACAGATCATAACACAAGATTTAGGTAAATTGAAGCCCGCATACCGCTTACCCTCCTTTTTGGAGTGGATACAAAAATACCAGATCTTGACTGAAATAAAAAAAGGAAAAGAGTGCAGGGATGCGAAAATCGCCCTCACTCTGTCTCTACAGGGCAGTTATGCTCGTATGCATACAGAATCTGCTCATAGTCACTTT
Source organism: Methanobacteriota archaeon (assembly GCA_034717055.1). GTDB lineage: Archaea > Halobacteriota > Methanosarcinia > Methanosarcinales > Methanogasteraceae > Methanogaster_A. The sequence continues at coordinate 2,886 of JAYELB010000408.1, read as the reverse complement.
GCTTCTCGTAGTTGCTCTCGAAACCAATCTTTGCAGTTTCCAGCTCTTTACTGTCGATCAGTCCATCCTTGTTGTTATCGTACCGTCCTAAGACAGTTTGATCAAGACCTTCGCAGCCTCCACTGGGGGCTTCAAGAGGTGAGCGATCACTGGTTTTTGGTGTGAACCCTTCTGCTGCATCAGCCGTCTTTGTTTCTTCAACTGCCGGCGTTGCCGCAGGCGTTACCGACGTTACCGGCGTTACCTCAGGCGTTACCTCAGGCGTTACCTCAGGTGTAGGCTCAACTTCGGCGGGCTTTTCATCGCCCCCGACGCATCCCGATAATGCGACGACCAACACAATCATTGCAATTGCAACAATCCTAAGCATGGTTTTGCTCATAGCTTATATCCTCCTTAATGTTACTGTAGTATATCTTCTCCTCGTATTTATAATCTTTCCTCGAATCGGATTCCTAAATAATTGTAAACATCGTTCCTGCGAGCATTCCCGAGTTTTTCAATTCGGAAGGAGTTCATCTCCGAGAGCTTCTTGAGGTACATCTTAACCTCCTGACGACGGTGCCGCTTGCACAATTCGCCAGACGTATTAATAGTGGTTTGGTGACGGTCATAAATCTTTCGCATACGTCGCCGGCTAAACACATCACAGATCATGCATCCACTCCCGCGATCTCGCCGCCGCTACCAGCCGCCCGCAGCCTGCTCACCAAAAACTCCTTGTCCAGGGACGCCATGAAATATCCTGCCCTCGGACCCGATTTCTTCCCGAGTAAGGATATGTATATTGCCTGGAACATCTTGTTTGCTGAGGTGCCTGATTCTTCGGAGACCACGTACACGAGATCATGCAGGTCTTTGGCTGCCACGCCTCCTTGAATATGGGATGCAAGCGCGCCAAGCCCTGCTCTCTGTTCATCAGAAAGATTTTTCACAGCATCAGGCAGCGTCTCCTGCACCTCGAATATGGCAGAGTCTGGTGCGTATGACGTAAGCCAATTCTTGACGTTTAAGACACGCTGCCTCACAGACTCCTCGTCGTACCCACTGTATCCGCTCCGGTCGAGCACCTCATGAATGCCACTTAAGTCAGATGCGATCTGCACAGCGGTTACGAGGTGCGTAAACGGGATACCTGATTTGAGATACTCTTTCGTCATGGACAGTTCCCATGCCCTCCCGGTCGCACGATCAAACTCGTCGATCAGATCGATGATGCGGGATGGATCGAAGTCTATGTGCTTTTCCGGCTTTGTCCGGATGATTAAGTACCTGAGTACCTCGGGCGGCATGACCTGCAACATATCCGCGATCGTGACTGTGACTCCGGTAGAGGACGACATCGCGCCCTTTCCTTTCAGATGAATCCACTCGTAGATGATCGGGTAGGGGGGGTCATAATCGTATATCTCCCTTGATATCCTCGTCCCTGTGTCGTACGAACCGCCTCGTGTCGCATGATCCTTACCAAACGGCTCGATCGTAACGCCAAGAACACGCCACCTGGAAGCCCAGTCAACCCGCCATGTCAGCTTTCCGTGCCCTTTCACAGGCACCGTGCCAGATTGTCCGCATTCGCAGGCATAATCCACGGTTCCTGCATTTTCATCAGACCTGGTAACGGTTGTGGTTGTAATCCTTCCGCATTCCTCACATACAACATTGAAAGGACTCCACCTGGCAGGCAGCTCCCTGTGCGATACCTCCTTAAGGATCGTAGCGATCCGGTCCCGGTTGGCAAGCGCGGTCATGGTGACCGGCACGAAATCCCCGCGCCCATAGAGTTCATGCGCGCGGTATATCGTAGGGCTGATGTCCAGCCGCTCAAGCGATTCGAGAAACGGCGTCAGGTAATGCTCGGCATAGTTCGCGCAATCTCCGCATGGGCAGGGCACGGCAGAAAGCGGTTTTCCGACATGCTCACTATAATCATCAGAGAGAAACGGATAGACCTTACGAAGCGGATCTAAGGTATCCGCAATATAGATTAACTCTGCATCGATCCCTGCATCACAGAGCGCGCGGTACGCCGCATCCGCTGTCACTACCTCGCGCATGTTTCCGATGTGAATCTCCCCAGAAGGGGTGATCCCTGTAGCGATGACGTGCTTCTTTGCAGCTACATTATCTGCGATGACATCTGCCCAGTGTCTTGACTCATCCATCTCACTTTATAGGCGAAATGGTGGTCAGTTTCAGATGCTGCACGCCCTTGAGCGCCATAAGATCCTCTGCCACCTTTTTGAGATTGGACGCATCACCGTGCAGCGTGATCACCTCGAGACATGTCTTCGCATCCGCATGGAAATGCATCGAGGACTGGATCACATCCAGATGCTGATGCTGGATGTCGGCAAGCGCATCGAGAAGTCCGTGTTGATCGTGGTCGTAAGTTAGCGATATGACGCCAAGCCGATCCCCCTGGACCTCGCTTGCCCATTCGTAGTACCTAATATAACTCCGGATTGCATCCCGGATGCCTTCTGATCTCGACGAGTATCCCCGTTTTGTAAGTATGCCATCAAACCTTGTCAGCAGGTTATCCGGTAGCGATACTCCGATTCTCATCAATTCCTGTTCTGATTCCATTCGATCATCCCTTGTGGTGTACAGTACTGTGTTAAACAATACATATCCCCCCATACATTAATAATACTATGTATCAGACCGCAAATAGTCTCATCATTATGTAGATAATGAGAACCTTTTTATAGGCTGAGAACTAACCTACCAAATAGAGGGAAGTGAAAAATAGAGAATTGGTACGTAAAAGTCGCATAAACAGTAGCAGTAGCCACGATTTTGAAAACCGCTTTTTCATCGACAGTATAAGCACTGCGATAGCAGGTCATGCGTGTTTTTTAATTTGTTCTGGTCGGTTGAAAA
>JAYELB010000407.1:0-6874 GCA_034717055.1 Methanobacteriota archaeon | reverse complement strand
CCGATCTTCGTGATTCTTGCAGCAATTAGCATTCCGTTTACTGCCGGCTACCATCTATGGGCTGTGCAGCGAACGATGTTTGGTCCGTACAACGAGTACCTCGGAGACATCAAGGAGATCAAGTGGTATGAGTTCACACCGCTTGCGATCTGGACGATTATCTTTGTGATACTCGGCATCTGGCCGGAGCCGATTATAGGCATGATGCAGACCACTGCTGAGTATTTCCTCTTAAGTGGTGACATCCTGCCGGTAGGCGGAGTTCATGTAGCAGCTGGAGGTGCATTCCCATGGTAGACTACACAGCACTGCTTCCGGAAGCACTCCTGATTGTTACAGCAGTGATAGTGCTGCTTGCAGGACTCTTTATCGCGCAGAAGAAGATTCTCGGGTACATAACCCTTGTAGGGCTGCTTGCATCTCTCGGGCTTATACTCAAAGACTGGAACCTGACCGCCACATTCGATTCCGCACCGTTCTACGGCGCAATCGTGGTCGATCCATTCTCTCAGATCTTTGGCGCGATGTTCTTGATCGTAGGAGTTCTCGTTGCGATCGCAGCGCTGAAAGCGTATGGCGACAATCCGCGTCAGGATGAGTTTTACTCAATGATGCTGCTTGCAACCGTCGGAATGATGGTTGTTGCCATGTCAAAGGACCTGCTGGCACTCTTCATCGGATTCGAACTCGCCAGTATCTCGACTTATGCGCTGGCTGGATTTGACAAGCGCGATCCGAAGTCGATCGAGGCGGCTCTGAAGTACTTCTTAATCGGAGGACTATCCTCGTCGCTGATGGTCTTTGGTATATCCTACATCTACGGGCTAACCGGTTCGACGAACATCGATACGATAGCTTCGGTCTTCGGAGCGAATCCGGGTCTGGCTGCAACGCCTGCGATACTGCTTGCGATGGTTATGTTAATCGCAGGATTCGGGTTTAAGATGGCATTTGTGCCGTTTCACATGTGGGCGCCAGACACATACGAGGGAGCACCGTCGATCGTGTCAGCACTCCTTGCTGCGGGATCGAAGAAGATGGGATTTGCTGCTGCATTCAGGATATTCATCGTCGGACTCGTTGCGATGAAAGTGGACTGGTATATCGCATTCATGATCCTCGCGGTCGTGACGATGACTGTCGGCAATATTCTTGCGGTCGTGCAGACGAGTGTCAAGCGGATGCTTGCATACTCCTCGATCGCACACGCAGGATACATAGCAGTCGTCTTCGTGGTTGTAGCATACTGGAATGCACCCGATTCAGCCGTGAACCTCGCAGTTACAGGTGGGCTGATGCACGCATTCTCTCATGCAATCGGAAAAGCCGCCGCTTTCATTGCTGTTGGAGCGATCGCATACATGATCCTGTCAAAGGGCAAGGTCGATGATCCGAACCATATCGACAACTACGACGGTCTTGGAAAACGCGCTCCGATGACGGCGTTTTTGTTTGCGCTACTGCTCTGTTCGCTTGCAGGTATTCCACCGCTCTTCGGATTCACTAGTAAGTTCGTGCTCTTCCTCTCAACGATTGAGGCAGGGCTCCTGGGACTTGCGATAATCTGTGTGTTAAACTCAGCACTCTCGGTGTATTATTACGCGAAGGTCGTCATGCGGATGTACTGGGGCGAGCCAAAAGGCGAGGCATTTGTTGAATCCTCTACGTACACCTTTGTACTGGCAATCGCAGTGATCGCACTGATTGCGCTATTCTTTGCACCGGGCGATCTGGTATTCCAATGGGCGGAAACAGCGGCACACGCGGTAACAGGAGTGTGATAACATGCTAACAGAAGGACTATACAGAAAGATGATCGATGCATGCCACACAAGAATCCAGTTCGAGACTGTCTATGGTGACATGGATCTCGTCTACCACACAATAGAGCGGAGCTCGAAGTGGGCGTCCCGCCTAAAGGCGATCGCGGAGGCGGAGGAGGATATCGATATGGCTGATTGCACGCTTGCGACAAACGATCTCTTCCTCTCAACGATGCGTGGCGAGACCAGCGTACCACAGTTCAAGGACCGGATCTGGGAACTCGAACGGAGGTATCCGGAGGTCTTCAAGCGAGGCAGAATCGACAGCGGAACACCGGAGGGCGCTGTAGAGGCGATCATCTTCCGGGTCGAGTACATGATCAACCGGTACGATGTCAGGTACCCAAGCTTCGATATGCACAAGAGTAACGACAGGTGAGGTCTAAAAAATGGTAACACGAGGCTGGGATACAAAACACTGCATCGAACATTTCATGCACGACAAGACCGAAGCAGGTGCTGCAAAGCTCTTTATCTGCCTACAGGACAACCGTGAGACGATGGTCTGGGACGAGGGTCTCGGGCGACTCCGGAACATGGCAGAGGAATGGGACGACACCTGGGCGCCGCTGATGGAGGAGATGACCAATCTCCTCAAGATCACGGACTGGGACTCGTACGTGCAGATGAAGACGAAGTATAATCTGACGCAGTACTGATAGCTGTGTAAGGATATGGGCGCGGTGGACGTGCCCATATTTGTTTTCTTTTTTTGTGCTGTTGTTTTATGGTTCACTCACTGAGGCACAGCTTTGCTACACATTTAATAGGGGTGGGACAGATCTGCGATATATTCTGGAATTGCTCGAGCATAAGAGCTCAAAAACGGCAGGAATATGCATGTATGAGCAATAAGGATATTGGGGGTAAAAACTATAATACATGACTTTCGGGTAGCTCAAATTTCTTACCATCCTGGATGAGATACCTTTATATAGAATGAGCACATATTATATACCGAATGTCAGAAGAGGAGAGAATATGCGAAATTCTAAGCACAATCCACAAGATTGAAGAGTCAAAACAACCTGTTAGCGTCTATTTTAACCAGAATTTCGTCCCATTTTCTCGCACAATACTATCGCTATCGCAGAATACTTCAGAAATGTGGCGAGGAAGGGCTTCGAGATGCGAGAAAGGATGGAAATTACACAAAACTGACAGAAAGAATAAAAGATTACATAATATCCATAGTTAAGGAAAACAGGAGTATATCATCATCCCAATTGCAGAGCAAGATTTTAAATCAGTTCAACGTGCAAATTTCCTTATCCAGTTTGAATAATTTCAGGGCATCTGTATCATTGACAAGAGTACCCACCCTTAAGGAAGAGGAATACAAACGCCAGAAATCCGGTGGGGGCGAGATTCTCACGTCTTTATCCTTTTTCACCCACATTATAGAGATCTACACCAGAACAATAACTGAACAGGTGAATGCGGTTCGTCAATCACCATTATTCAAGCAGAATAAAGATATCGAAAAGGACAATCCGGACATTCGTTTGCATGGAAAATTCACCAGAGAGTACAATCAATTGGAATCCGTAAGAGAAAACCGTTTCAAATCAATTGACGATAAAATCACGGATAAGGATTTTTCAGCTATGAATATCTTTAAGATGTCAGAAAAGACGATTTCTCGGTATAATCTGGCTCTGCTGTGCCTTCCTCTGGTCACATCGAACGGACGATCAAGCCGGGTGAATCGTGTAAAAGGAAACGATTTATCCTTTCTATGTGGCTACAATTACAAAGATGCGTCACTCAATAGATATATTCAAGAATTGAAATATCTTAAGGTCTCCGATAGCTTGATTACCGCAACAGCGAAGTTCTGGACGGATTTCTGGCGAAATGAATCCCCTGATGAGACATATTTCGTGTGTTATTACATCGATGGCAATACGAAAGCATTGTGGTCCTCGAATAGATGTTACAAAGGTCGAGTGACGATGCTTGGTCGCGTCATGAATTGTCTCGAAAACGTGTTTATCCATGATGGTAAGGGGCATCCACTCTATTTTCAGACCTTTCAAGGGCATGCTGATCTCGGAAAGCATGCACTTCCCATGCTCACCAAATTAACGGAACTTTTAGATGATCCATCGTCACATATCGCTGTAAAACGAATATTGGTAATGGATGGAGGGGGTAATGGTGTAAAAACACTTCGAGCCTTTAAAGACCGCGAGGAGTATTATATCACCATTCTTGACGATAACCAGACCAAAAAAAGGAAATTCAAGCACATCTGTTCAGAAATTGGGTATAAATACGGAAATGCGACCCTTGTTGACTGCAAGATTGAATTATTGGATTCAAAAGAGCCGGACTACATTTACGAGTGCCGTGCAGTGATTGTGAAGTGGGGTAATGGTAGAAAATCAGTCCTGGTCACGGATATACCACATGACTTATTGGACGCGAGTGAAATCACGAAGAGATACTTTGACCGTTGGCCGATGCATGAAAAACAGTTCAGAGATGCGAAATCGGGGGTTAATATCCATCGGATCACGGGTTATGGAAAGAAAATTGAGAATTACGATAAAATGAGTGAAAAGCATGGTGAGCTGTGTGAAAGGATAACACATCTCAAAGCGGAGATGGAAAAGCCACTCTTGGAAATAGAAGCGATAGAAGAGCGGCTTACCGATTTATACCGGCAGGAAAGAACGTTTCGCGAAAAATCGAAGATCGTTGAGGGACAAAGGGTCTTGAGTGAGGTAGACTCAGTTGAATTGAAGAATTACGAAACAAAAATCAATAAGCACTTCCGTCAGCAGAGGAAGATAGAAAAAGAGCACAAAGATGCGTTTAAAAGATTGAAGAAGTATTTAAAGGAGGAGAAGCGGATCCGGGATAAGGATAAAGTGTATCGGATAGATACGGAACTAGATCAGATCATGACATGCTTTAAAATGTCATTTATCAATTTATGCAGTCTGTTTTTAACAAGATGTATGGATCATGAAAAATTTGAATTGCAGACGCTATTCGAATCGATTTTCCAGCTTGGAGGCGTTGCTCTTATTGCCAATGAGGAGAAAAGAATTGAACTGGAGATGAATCCAAAAGAGCCGGAGTTGATGGATAAACTTAACAAAGGTCTTCGCATATTGAACACAATGGATATTCGCGATCCTGGTGGACACGCTATACGATTTGACATGTAGATGTTTTGTCTCAGTTAGGTTGGCAGTGTAATCTGGATACCCGAAAGTCATGTAATAATTAATCCGGCAATAATGAATGATATAGGAGTGCCTGATGAAAATATACACCATCTCTATGAGCGTTAATACAATAATCGGGAAGGATTGGTAGAATGGCAAAAAATAGTAGTAAAAATCAAGAAGAGCCTCTTGAGACGCAACTGTGGAAAGCGGCGGATAAACTCAGAAAGAATATTGACGCTGCCGAGTACAAACATATAGTCCTGGGTCTGATTTTCCTCAAATACATCTCAGATGCCTTTGAGGGATTATATCAAAGACTGCAAAAAGGAGAATGGGAATACGCCGGTGCTGACCCCGAAGACAGGGACGAATATAAAGCCGAGAATGTCTTTTTTGTTCCTGCGATTGCCCGCTGGTCATATTTACAGGCACGAGCCAAACAGCCAGAAATCGGTAAAGACGTTGATAACGCGATGGACGCGATCGAAAAAGAGAATCCCTTGCTCAAGGGGGTTTTGCCAAAGGTCTATGCAAGAGGCAACCTTGACCCAACGAGTCTTGGCGGTTTGATCGATCTGGTGGGCAACATCGCTCTTGGCGATGCAAAAGCCAGAAGCGCCGATGTTCTTGGTCATGTCTTCGAGTATTTTCTTGGCGAGTTTGCGCTTGCTGAAGGCAAAAAGGGCGGGCAGTTCTACACTCCCCGAAGCGTTGTTCAATTACTTATAGAGATGCTGGAACCCTATAACGGCAGAGTCTTTGACCCTTGCTGCGGCTCTGGCGGTATGTTTGTTCAGTCGGAAAAGTTTGTAGAAGATCATCAGGGAAAAGTAAACGATATTTCCATTTATGGTCCGGAGAGCAACCAGACTACATGGCGATTGTGTAAAATGAACCTTGCCATTCGCGGTATCGACAGTTCGCAGGTTAAATGGAACAACGAAGGTTCTTTTTTAAACGATTCCCATAAAGACTTAAAAGCGGATTATGTCATCGCCAATCCGCCGTTCAACGACAGCGACTGGAGCGGTGATCTGCTCCGTAAGGATGGCAGATGGAAATACGGCGTACCGCCCACTGGCAACGCCAACTATGCCTGGATACAGCATTTCCTGTATCATCTTAGCCCGAGCGGACAGACTGGCTTTGTTCTGGCGAAAGGTTCGCTCACATCCAAATCATCCGGCGAGGGTGAAATCAGAAAGGAGCTTGTGGAAGCCAGACTGGTTGACTGCATCGTGAACCTGCCTACGAAACTGTTCCTGAACACGCAGATCCCAGCCAGCCTGTGGTTTTTGAGCCGGAATAAAGCCAATGGAAAGTTCCGCAACCGTACCGATGAAATTCTCTTCATTGATGCCCGCAATATAGGGCATCTGCTTAACCGCAGGACACGTGAGTTCTCGGAAGACGATATTCAGCATATTGCCGGAACATACCACAACTGGCGCAATCCTGACGGTGATTATGAGGATGTAAAGGGTTTCTGCAATTCTGCTTCTATTGAACGGGTGAAGGAGTTGGATTATGTATTGACACCGGGCAGGTATGTGGGGCTGGCGGTTGAAGATGATGATTTTGATTTCAAGGAACGATTTAGCAGCCTGAAAGCGGAGTTTGAGGGGCAGTTGAAAGAGGAGGCGGAACTGAATCAGAATATATTGGAGAACCTTGCAAGGGTGAGTTTGAAAGATGAAAATTAAGAAGATCATAAAACATCCGGAAGGCAGAAGACTGGAATTCAAGGAACAGCTCCCTTCCGGATCCAATCTGGCTAAAATAGTCATTGCTTTTTCCAACGATGCAGGCGGCGAAATATACCTTGGCATAAAAGATGAACCACGAGAAATTGTCGGATTGGACCCGGAT
>JAYELB010000406.1:0-6876 GCA_034717055.1 Methanobacteriota archaeon | reverse complement strand
ACATCTGAATCTCGGGAAATTTATTACGGTGTAGCGAAATCGGTATTGAGGGGGCTAATGTTTTGGTGGGGGCTATGTGGATGAAGGCTTCGGCTATCGATTTTTTGCACATGTTTGAAAGTCAAGTCTATGTTGCGCATAAATGTTTACGAAAGTATAGAGAATCGACCCCTTGTCCGCACGCGTTTATAGACCTAACGGGAATTGCTGTGAGCCATGCATCACCATAAGGATCATAAGATCTGATACATCCTATCATAATATATCCTCCATCCGATGTTTGCGAGACAGAGTAAGCATCGTCACTACTTTTTCCCCCGAATGTCCGGTTCCACTGCTCAGTACCATTTGCATCCGTCTTAATAAGCCAGAAATCATAAACCGGCGTCCCATACGAGGTTGTCATGCCTGCAAGTATAAAACCACCATCCGATGTTTGCTGAACAGATTCAGCATAGTCCGATTGCGTTCCTCCGAATGTCCGGTTCCACTGTTCCGGTGGGGCTGCATCCGCAAGTGTAGTAATGTTGGATGCGCGACTTTCTGGCTCGCTGATGATCGAGCCGTCGGAATATTGGTAAAAAGGTTTGAGCACGACAACCATCGTTTCGGTGCCAAAACAGGGTCCTATTACCGGTGACTCTATAATTGTATACTCCATGTCATCTATAGTTTTATTATAATACAAAATGTCCCCATCACTTGCGCTTATCGTCTCTACGACTTCGCCATTCTTGCGTATGGAAAAATTCATAATATATCTGCCTGAAAGATTTCCAGAGTATACACGATCAAATGAAAGTGCATATCCTTCCTTGAGCAACGTCACGTTTTTCGCAGATTCCCATGATCCGCCAGTGCATGGGACGCTGGTTGATATTCTGACACCATCCAAGATCATATCCCCAACTGCTGCGTATGCCGGTATGGAAATGCCAGAAACAATCACTCCTGCTATCAGAATCGCAATGCTTGGTTGCAGCCCCCTTACACTCCACCGCTTCGAACCTTCCTGAACTGTTCTATTTCCTCCAAGCACTGTAAATATGGCAAGGATGTTACGAATCATGTTAAACGCGCCGCCGTATATAGGGGATGCTTTTAATATCTTCAGTCTCGATCTGTTTTTCATCTTTTCACATCTCCTTATTTATATTGTTATTATGTTATATGTATGGTTCAGGTGGCTCATGATAGCTATCCCCGCCGGCACGCCAACCGTGATCAGGGCATCTCTTGTTGAGATATTTCGTGCGTGCTTGATCCCGAATATCCAGATATATGCCGCCCACAGTCCAAGGAGGTTTGTGATGATAAGAAGCGTTTTCATCAGTGGATTTTGCTCCAACTGCGGCGTCAACGTCTGTATCATGAGTTCCGTGCTTTCGACCGGGAATTCGATGGTCAGGAGCACGACCATAATCACAACAAGTCCGATAACCGATGCAACGATTGCAGGGATGAAACCATATCCGGTAAACTCAAGACACCGTTTGAACGCGCCGTTTCCATTGAACAGTACCGATATGGCATAGAATACCGCTGCAACGATGAACCAGAATGCAAACCCGCTAATAAGTTCCCCTATGATGAGGGATGCTGTGCCGGTGCCTGACTGCACCATATCGACCGGAAATCTGCGCATTATCGTGCCAATTATCATCACGATGAGGATAGCGTCGATAAGAGCTGAAATCAGCACAATTCCCGCGGGTATTGTCAGGTTCACCTCCCTCTCGGATAGTTCGCTGAAGAACCTGTCCGGGTCTGTCAGAACGTTTCTAATCTTCCCTATTTTTGTCATGCCAACCTCTGCCCAATGGTGCTTTAGAATACTTTAGCTAACATACTTAACTTTATAATATCTTACTAATATCATATTAAGTTCATCATCCAGTATGATATCCTGATTATTGTAAGTGAGGTGCATCTCCATACCCCCTCCGCATAAACATTCATACGAAATTTGCGCTATCGTGGCATCTGGAATAGTCATCTGCGGAATGTCTATTTCCTGCTCCGGTTGGAGCTCATATGTCCGGTTTCGTAGAATCGCTACTCCACTGTTCCGTGATTTATTGATCAGTTCCTCCCCAAAATCGTCGATAACAAGAAGCCGGTTTCCGGAAACGACCGTTATGTTCCTTTCAGACATGACTCTTACCGCATACCATATCCGTGGTATTTTGTCAGGCCGTGAACTTTGCACCGTTTCAAGATCAAGGGTCTTATATAACTCCAATACGCTTCTGTTCACCCAGTTCGACCATATCGAAGGGTGCTCCTCCGGATTATGTTTGTAGAAGTAGCAATTCCAAGAGCTGTGTGATGGTATGCCAAATACATGAGAGTAATCGAAGCGTTCTGCTGCCTCGAGTGCTTCAAGACTCTCTTCGAAAGACGCTGACGTTACAGGTGTTGCATTATACATCAACAGGAAAGACCGGTCATACAGCGAATCAACACAAAAGACCACAGACCCGTTAACGGTCTGGCCCGGGGAGAGAGATAGTGTCATATCTTCGATCCGGTTCTCATTCCCGAGGTCTGCCAGCACCTCCAGCATACTCAAATTGTACAGCTTCCGGGTCGTGGTATTGAATAACTGATCTCCGGCACGCAGGTGCAGATCATTTACCTTAAAATTGATGACATCTGAGCCATTGTTCTTTATTGACAGGTTGTATGCTGCATAATACCACTCTGAAAGATTGTAGGTCCATTCCCTGCTTTCTTCATCCCGGTTATCACGCATATACAGACTTGAGAAAGATACTATATGGATTTCAAGCCCGTTTTCTATTCCTGGTAGCAGGGTCAGGTTTACCACCGATACCTTTGTAGTATCGTTATGCAGTGGTTCCGGTTCCGGAGCAATATCCCTTTCCTCGATGCATCCACTAAATGTAACCGTGATTGTAGCTACAAGAAGCAGTATCACAATTGTAGTAGCTAATTTCATATTTTATTCCCTCCCTCTTGTTTATTCAGTCGTAACGCATGTCAGATCGTTCCAGTTCAACCGTCTGCCACCCAACGCTCAAGGGTGCATCGTCGCAACGGTATCCCAACAAGACGCCCAGACCAGGGTCCATTGATAGTTCCATGTATAGGGTTGTATTAGCATTCGAGGAGAAGACCCATGCTTCGTAAGCTGCCCCGTCCACCCCGGACAGCGTGCTTATATTGTGGCTGTATACCCATTCTCGTCCCTTGTCCCAGCCCTTTTTCCCGCATTCCTGCCGGGCAGAGAGGACGCATCCCGTGCTGGTGCGAATCTCCAGCACCGTCCCGTGCTCCGTATCTGCGATATCCCACACAGCGTCACCCTCGACCAATTCCAGTCCATCGACGATCTCCATGATCCCGTTACTTGACTCATCAACAGGCAGTGGCACGAAAAGCGTGGTCGCTTCCGACGTATCGATCGTGAGTTCATACCGCATCATGGTATCTCCAAGAATGCCTGATGATAGGGATATGCAGGAAATAACGATTCCTGCTGCCAGAATCACCGTGCTCAGTTGCAGCCCCCGCATCTTCCACGGAGTAAGACCCTCCGGAGATCTTCTGCTGCCGCTTAACACCGCATACGCGGAGAGGATGCCAAGAATCAGGCTGATATACCCAGGTGTTAAGAAGATGGTCGTGCGAACTACAGACTCCAAATCACCATAAAATACGACTGACAGCTGGGGTATGATGAAGATCAGACCAGATGTGAGGCAGATCGCAGTTATGATGATTCCGGAAAGGATTGGACATGCGAATTCTTCCGGGTTCTCTTTCGCGTAATTAAGATGCATATAAGAGAAGACCGTGACTGAGACGATCCCTGCCAGCAGCAGAGCGACCTGGATCGGCATGTATCTCACGGTGCCTGGAAATGCGACCAGAAAGAAGACGTACAGACCAACAAGAACCAGGCTGAACACGCCGCCGTATATGCAGGATATTTTCAGTAGATTAAGTTTCGTTTCGTTTTTCATGTTTACTCACCCGGATTTATATCCACGTAGTTCTGACCTCATAATATTCGTCTTTCACTCTGACGTAGAGTTTTTGAGGTGACGATGACGTATGTTGTTCGGATTGCCCCTCTATTATATAATCTAACAGCCGATCCGCTTCTACATTCTTCATTTCTACGAATTTGCCATGCTTTATTGTGTTTGCAAGCTGTGGAAACTCTCGTAGTTCTTCTGCGGTTATATTGGTATAGTATTCGGGTTCGCAGCTTAATTTGTGGGCTGACAGGAGAGGTCCGCCTGCGATCCGGTCCATCACAAGCAAGCCAGCGACTGCACAGGCAAGCACCATAATGGCGATTGTAAACACTCTTATAAATCGGGCGGAATATCTCTTCCTCAGATATGTGAGTGCCAGAATAGATAGAACAATAATGGCTAACAGGATCGAGAAGAACGGTACAATTCTCCAGTTAGGGCCAAGCCCGAGCAGCATCCCGAAAATAAAACTACAAATATTCAGTATCAGGCTAAGGGTTAACGATTGGTATATCGGTATCACCTTTTTCATGAAATAGTATATGAAAAGCCCCTCAAACAGCACTATCAAAGCTTCGAATAGAAGAAAAAATTCATCATCAAAAGCCAGCAATTGCCAGAGAACCGGAAATGATATCAGGTTGGCTATTATAACCGCTGCGATGACTTTCATCGGCTTATTCAGGACTGCTATAAAAATCAAAGATAGTATCAATTCCAAAAGTATATTCAGTGTAAATAATAGTGCAAAGTCAGGCATCGCATAAAATATCAGAACCGATATCGGTGTTACATCCTCTACAATCAGTTCGGAGTCCGTTACACGAACATCAAACTCTGCGCCGTAATTGGAGACGTTGAATACTTCGCTCTGGCGATCTCGATCCGAAAAATTGAGGATGAGGCGATTATACCTCCCTGGAAACATCCTCGTTCGGCATTCCTTCTGCGCGCATTCAAATTGTTTGAAATTGCGGAGATCAATCTCGCTTATGCATTGTTCATCTTCGTATCCGGTTATTCTGTAGTCGATGAGTGTCACCGGCTCAGAGGTCTCGTAGATCAGGTTGAACTGCACAGTCCCCCTGGGGCCACTATCAGCGGATGCAAGAGGTATTAAGAGGGAGAGAAGCAGGATTGACAGGACTATGTGACTTCTTTTCATGCTCATGTCCTCTCGGATAGTTCACTGAAGAACCGGTCAGGGTTTGCCAGAACGCTTGATCGAATAATGTTCATAGCTCATCACCGAGTCCACTGAGTAAGGATTGCAGGTCATTGATTATCTCACAGCACTCATGCCAGTCCCGCCCCAACACAAGCATTATCAACTTCTCCGGTATCAGATCAAACTCCTGGAGTACCGTCTGTAATTTGTCCGGCGTACCCACGCTCATCGCTACTTCATTCACCCATCTGCACGAACGTATTCCGTATATGCGTAAGAGCGCCAGAGGGGGCTGATAAAAGCGATCATGGTGCCGCCCACATATGCCGGATGTTTTCAGTATCGTAAGTCTCGATCTGTTTTTCATCCACCCATCACCCATGCCTCAACCATGCTTGTGTCCACAGCAACCGTCTGCCACCCTTCGATTAAGGGTACATCGTCGCAACCGTATCTCAATACGACTCCCAGACCAGTGTCCATCGATAGTCCCATGTATAAAGTTGTATTAGCATTCGAGGAGAAGATCCATGCTTCGTAAGCTGCCTTGTCCACCCCGGACAGCATGCTGATATTGTATCTGTATACCCAATTGCGCCCCTCATCCCAGCCCTTTTTCCCGCATTCCTGCCGGGCAGAGAGGGCACATCCCGTGCTGGTGCGAACCTCCAGTGTTTTTCCGTGATCAGTATCCACAATAGCCCACACGGCGTCGCCCTCGACCAATTCCAGCTTATCTATGAGCCCCATAGTCACGTTATTTGACTCATCTACGGGCAGTGGCACGAAAAGCGTGGTCTCTTCCGATGTATCGACCGTGAGTTCATACCGCATCACAGCATCTCCAAGAATGCCTGATGATATGGATATGCCGGAAACAACGATTCCTGCAACGAGAATCACCGTGCTCAGTTGCAGCCCCAAAACCTTCCACCGAGGAATGTAATCCGGAGATATTCTGCTGCCGTTTAACACTGCATACGCGGAGAGGATGCCAAGAATCAGGCTGATATACCCAGGTATGGAAAATATGGTCATGTAAACTACAGACTCCAAATTGCCATAAAATACGCTTGACAGCTGGGGTATGATAAAGATCAGACCAGATATGAGGCAGATCGCAGTTATGACTATTCCGGAAAGGATTGGACATGGGAATTCTTCCGGGTCTTCTCTCGCGTAATTAAGATGCATATAAGAGAAGACAGTGGCTGAGGCGATTCCTATCAGCAGCAGAATGACCTGAATCAGCATGAATTTCACGGTGCCTGGAAATGCGACCACAAAGAAGACGTACAGACCAACAAGAACCATGCTGAACACGCCGCCGTATATGCAGGATACTTTCAGTAGCTTAAGTTTCGTTTCGTTTTTCATGTTTACTCACCCGGATTTATATCCACGTAGTTCTGACCTCATAATATTCGTCTTTCACTCTGACGTAGAGTTTTTGAGGTGACGATGACGTATGTTGTTCGGATTGTCCCGCCTTTAGGTGATCTAACAGTCGATCCTCTTCTTCACGGCTCAACTCTATGAATTTGTCCTGTGTTATCGCTTTTGCAAGGTACGGAAACTCTTGCAGTTCTTCTGCCGTTATGTCAGCATAGTATTCTGGTTCACAGCTTAATTTGTGAGCCGACAGGAGCGGTCCGCCTGAGAGCTGGTCCATCACCAGCAAGCCAGTGACTGCACAAGCAA
>JAYELB010000405.1:0-6879 GCA_034717055.1 Methanobacteriota archaeon | reverse complement strand
GCGCAGAGGAACGCTAGAAGCATTTAACCGTTTATTTCCCCTCTGCGTCTCTCTGCGTACTCTGCGGTTAAATTCCCGGTTTGGTTACAGTATCCCCTATTTCCCAGGTAGTCCCTGTATAGTGAAGTCCCCCGATAGTGGTTTTAGGTACCTGAGTAGTTACACAAAATCAATGATGGAGCGCTCCCACCCCTCGCACCAGCCTGCAAGCCTGTCGTCCGTGAGAATTGTTGACCGAGCGGCGACGGGTGCATTCCTCCCCGAACCCCGGCACGCAATCCACACCGCGCTGCTCGCGTATTCACTCCATCGCACCCCCGCCCGGCAGCAACCATGATCGAATAGCGGAATCGGGCATGTCGTCTGCCTGTGGGCATACACTCCGGATGCCGGCTTCGTGAAGGCAGGGGCCGGGTGGTGCTCACGACCGGAGTGCCGATCAACGTTTCCGGAACCACCAACCTGACCACGACGAAGATGGCGAAGTGAGAATGTAGAACGAATCCATAGTTTTCGAGATTTTTGTATATGATTGACTGCACCTCACCCACCTGAACCATATACATTAAATATGGTCGTCAGCGTAATGTAATACCCTGCACCAAGACGTTGCATGTTGCCGGGGTGGCAGAGCGGACTAACGCGGCAGGCTCGAGACCTGTTGTTCCCTTGGAACACTTGGGTTCGAATCCCAACCCCGGCGTAACCCAAACGTCCTAAAACGGCGGAGGCGGTATTGTGTGAAAGTTTTTATCGCATAACCTGCACTGCATAGTATAAGAGGTAGGTAGCGATGGATTCAAAAGACGTTGTCGGCAAAACATACGACTGTAATGCGCACGAGCTAATTTATGGAGGGGTGGTGGATGTATATAGCATAATCGTTAGCGTAATCACGAAAGAGGAATCTGATCGGCAGATAAAAATGTGTGAGGCGCGAATTAAAGAGATTCTCACATGAAACTCGTTGTACTGCGGATCGGACACCGCCCGGTGCGGGATAAGCGCATAACCACACATGTGGGCTTGACCGCGCGTGCGCTTGGCGCTTCAGGAATGCTCCTTGCGGCAGATGACCCCAAGATCAAGGAGAGCATCGATAACGTGACGCGGGCATGGGGTGGGGACTTCTTTGTCGAGATCGGTGTCAACTGGAGGGAGGCGATCAAGCAGTGGAAGGCAGAGGGCGGCATGGTTGTGCATCTCACGATGTATGGCTTGAATATGCCTGATGTGGCATCTGAGATGCAAAACCGCGATCTCATGATCATTGTCGGCGCTGAAAAAGTACCACCTGCCATCTACGATCTCGCGGATCTGAATGTTGCAGCAGGAAGTCAGCCTCATTCAGAGGTGGCTGCGCTGGCACTGCTTCTCGACCACCTGCAGGACGGGCGCGAACTTGCAAGGACATTTGAGGGTGAGCGACGCGAGATCATCCCGATGAGGAAAGGAAAAAGAGTCATAGAGATGACATGATGCATGATCGGACGCGTCACATCCCCGGTGTGTGGATATCCGGATATATGACCACGAGATTACACAAGATTAACAAAGAAATCTTGTGAAATCGGTGTAATCTTGTGTTCCTGCCACAGGGTACTCGAGCATGTTCGTAAAATTTATGGATATAACGATCTCACTGCTGCCGCCACTACCAGAACATATCGACCGCCTTTCTAACAGCATCCCTCGAGCCCATGAACGTGACCCGATCTCCACTCTCGATGACCAGATCGCCGTGCGGGATCAATGTTGCATCGCCCCTCCGAACCAGCACTATCAGGACGTCAGCAGGAAGCTGGAGATCCCTTACCAGCGTTCCGATCACCTCCTGGTTGGCTACTGGTATCTCGATGATATCACCCCGTTCGCCGAGTTCGTACATCGAGAAGAGACTTGGGTGCGTGATCAGATTATCCAGGATCGAGGCTGCTGACGTGATCGGGCTCATCGACCTGATGTCGAGATCGCGGAATGTGGATAGGTTCTCCGGGTCATTGACCCGCGCGACGAGTTTGTTCTCCCCAAACCCGAACTTGTTCTTTGCGACCTGACAGACAAGCAGGTTCACGCCGTCCTGATCGGTGGTCGCAACAAGATATTTTGCGTTTTTGATGCCCGCCTTCGTAAGGACTGCCACGTCTCCGGCATCCCCCTCTATCGCAGGCACTCCGAGTTTCTCCACGCGCCGACAGTTTTCAGGATCCTTATCAACCACAACCACATTTTCACCCCTCCGGATCAGGCGGTGTGCGAGCGTGCATCCGACATCGCCGCCTCCGACAATCAGTATTTCCATTGGTATCACCCCAAGTGCTCTTGCAACATACCTTGCAGATATGCCAGTCAGTGTTACTGTGATGATAATGCATATAAATACAAGACCTATGATGGTACTTCCCGCTTCTGCATCAGCAAGTTCGATTGCGAAGTATGTCGCCATCGCTGCAGGCACAACCCCCTTAGGCCCTATCGCGGATACAAACAATCGTTCATTCCACCGCAGTTGCGAATGGATGGTCGATGCAAGGACTGCAACCGGCCTCACGATGAAGATCAGGGCAGCAGCAACGAATACGCCATTTGTCCCGATGGACCGGATGCTGTCAAAGCTTAGCATTGCAGCAAGAAGAACAAAGATTATCGATAACAGAATGATCGATAAATCGCTTTTGAACTCCTGTATCTCTTTTTTGTTCGGTATATCTGACGCGCCTACATATATTGCGGTAACCGCCACCGCAAAAATTCCGGTCTCCCTTAAGATAAGTTCCGCAACCGTGTATGTGATCAGGACAAAGGAGATGGTGGTGATGTTCAGTAGTTCACTGGTGATGGTATGGATCCTGGGTAGTGCAAATACACACAGCAGCCCGCCCGCCAATCCAACTGCCCCGCCAGTCGCAATTCGCAGGAGAAACATGGCAATCCCATATCCCGGGTGCGGGTATGGCGTCATGATCCATTCAAAAATAAGGGCAGCAAGAATTATACTGACTGCATCATTAAATAGCCCCTCCACCTCCAGAACGCTGCGCACTCTGTTGTTCACCCGTATCGCATTCATCAACGGCACAATGACAGTCGGACCTGTCGCCGCCACCAGCGCGCCGAAGAGGAGCGCGAAATGCCAGCCAACCCCTGCCAGTTTATGAGCTACAACAGCGCCGCCGATCATGGTAATCAGTACGCCGATGCTGATCAGCGAAATGACGCTCCCCGAGATCCTGCGGATGTGCCTGAGATCGACGTTGATGCCGCCGTCGAATACGATAACCACCACAGCAAAGGTGATAATCAAGTTCAGACCATCACCGTATATCCACGGATCGATCAAGCCTGCGCATTCCGGTCCGAGCAGTATCCCTGCCGCAAGCAAGAAAACGATGCTCGGCATCCGTGTGAGTCTGCTGACCACCTGTGCAATGATGCCCACTGCAAGGACTATCGCAAAGACCGCGAAGATGTGGATAGGATCCATGATTTCCGCCCGTTTCCTGTTATCTCTGGTATTAGGTAGCGACAATATAAGGTAGTTGTGGAACCCACTCACGATCCGCCCCCATCTGCGGCGAAAGATTCACCGTGGAGATTATAGTAATCCCATCCTAAACGCCTCGTCACGATTGTTCGACACTACCGGTCTCGGTGGATTTAATATGGGATGAGTAGATTAGGTAACCGCAATAGTACTGGAATCTGAAATAGCATCATGGACGACGCAACCGGAGAAGATACGGATATACCGCACGGGGCTGCGATATCAGGGACTGCATCTGATTATGGAACTGATGAGTGGCGGGTTTGTAATATGACTGCAACAACGAAACCATTAGCCGTCCGCATAGTTGCTATCGAAAAGATATTCTAAGAAACATGACACAAGAACTCAAACACTGCACGAGAAGTATGAAAGACCTCTTGATCGATATGAAAGATACCTCCGAATTGATGATGGATCTTGCATACTCTGCCGTGATCTATGACGACAAGGAGATCGCAACGGAGGTTATCCGCCTCGAAGAGAAGATGGATACCCTTGGTTATTACATGATGATTTCGGCGATGTTAAGCGCTCGAAGGATCGATGAGGCAGAACCCCTCGCAGGTGTGCTGAAGGCCGGCGCGGCAGCCGAGAACATCTCGAATGCAGCAGGCGATATCGCAAAGATCGCACTCCTCGATCTCGGGATACCTATTGAACTGAAACCGGACCTACGTGGCGCAGAGGAGACGATTGCAAGCGCAACGGTCAGCCCGGAGTCTCCGATGGCAGGACGGACACTCGGGGAGATAAAACTCGAGACTGAGACAGGATTATGGCTGATTGCGATCAGGCGGGAAAGAAACTGGATATATGATCCTGATCACAGCACGCTTGTGAAGGCGGGTGATGTGGTCTTTGCACGCGGACATGATGAGGGGGTACCGCTCTTCATGGAGTGTGCAACATGCAAGCGTCACGAGCGAACCAGAGTCGAGCCGGAACGCATACTTGGCGATCTCGACCGCGCGGTTGACCTGATCGTGGAGATGAAGAACATGTCCGAACTTGCGGTTGGGCTTGCATATTCTGCAATGCTTTTTTATAATAAGGAGATCGCAGAGGAGGTGCGCTACATAGAGGATAAGATGGATGGCATGAGGTATGAACTCCAGCACTGGGTGCTCGAATCGGCAAAAAATATCGAGGATGTGGATAAACTCAGAGGACTCTTGCATCTTGCCAATGCCTCTGAAGCGATCTCTGACGCGGCTTATGACATCGCAGATGTGGTGCTTCGGGAAATTGAGCCGCATCCGATCATGGCGATTGCCGTGCGCGAGTCTGACGAGGTGGTCACCAAGCTACAGATCGCACAGGGTTCTGAGGTTGCCAGAAAGTCGCTTGGTGAACTCAAGCTCGAGACCGAGACCGGTGTGCATATCATGGCGGTCAAGCGGGGGGAACGGTGGATTTACAGCCCCGGCGCAAGAACAGTGCTCTGCGCAGGCGACATGCTCATCGCAAGGGGCACGATGAGCGGAGAAGAACTCTTAATCGATATGTGTTCGTGACTGTGTCAAGAATTTGCGGAATGCGGTTCTCTGTTCACTCGAAAAAATGATTGGAGGATGCAAATCATCCCCCTCCAGTTATACGGTCTATTCTTATCTCTGCCGCCGCACCAGGTATGCAATTGCAAGCAGTCCCGCTACTGCGAACACGCCTCCGAAGCCCGACCCTTCACTTGCCGCACTCTTCGTCGCTGTTTGCATCGTTTCCAGAGATGTCGCAGTTTCCCGTGACGCTGCCGTGGCGACGCGGGTAGGTGTGGTGGTGGGTGTAGTGATGCCTGTGCCTACGTGCAGGATAACGAGACCGTTGCCACCATCAGCCACGTACGCATAGTCACCTGACACAGCAACAGCATGAGCGTCCCCTTCGGTGTCATAACTCCCTGCAAGCACTGGGGCTTCCGCATCACCGATATCCACGATTGCAAGACCATTATCCATATCTGTCACATACGCATAGTCGCCTGACATGATGACAGTCTCTACATGGGCGGTAGTATCGTAAGTTCCTGCAAGCACTGGGGCTTCCACATCGCCGATATCCACGATTGCAAGACCGTTGACGTCATTAGCTACGTACGCGTAGTCGCCCGACACAGCAACACCCACCGACCATCCTTTAACATCATAACTTCCTGCAAGCACCGGTTCTTCCTTGATGCTGACATTCACAACTACAAGACCATTATTATAATCAACTAAGTATGCATAGTTATCTGACACGGTAACACCATACGTATCTCTTGCGATGCTGTAACGTCCTACAAATACCGGAGCTTCCGCATCACTGATATCCACAACTACGAGACCATTTTTATGATCGGCTACGTACGCATAGTCGCCTGACACAACAACACTATATGCGGACCCTCTGACAGCGCAAATCCCTATGCGCACTGGTGCTTCCTTGTCGCTGACATCCACAATCACGAGACCTTCGCGCTTATCAGCCACGTACGCATAGTTGCCTGACACCGCGACATAGCGTGCATCGTCCACCGCGCCGTAGCTTCCCACAACCACTGGTGTATCCTTGTCACTGATATCCACAATCACAAGACCGTTGGTATCATCGATTACGTACGCATAGTCGCCTGACACAGCAACATGCTTTGCAATTCCGGTGTCGTAACTTCCGATAAATGTCACATCCTCTGTCACCGCCGCCGCACCAGTATTCGTCGCAAACATCAGAGCGGCTATGAGCATTACTACTATCATTCTGCTGCCGGTCATGGTCTCACCTCCCGCGATCCTCTTACACAGTCAGCTCCGCGGTCGTTGTCCACATACCATGTTGCAGTCGTCCCTATCAGCGCATAAACTAAAGCGCAAGTCCCGATCAACAGTGTTTCTATTTTCATCCGGATCACCTGGCCAAAGAGATGTCTTCGAGCTGCGTTTTCCATATTCCTGCCAGCCGCGCATACAGGCATCAATGCATGCAAGCGTTCGTAAACCAGTGTAAAACCGATCACCAGTTTATGTTACGTTAGATCTGCAAGGATCGCCCGAAACTCTGCTCAACTCTCTTATGTATAACCTCTTTCGTTCGCTCCTATAATAAATTAATCAGACACGAGAATGGTCGAGTCATTCTGGTGTTTAGGAGGGATATTGGGGTTCGGATAGGTGGATACGGTTTGTGAAGTACGGGAAAATATAACCCTCCAAAGCAAAGATTTTTAATCAATCTACACAATCATTCAATTACAAGGAGGCTTAGCCAATGGAAACAAAATTCATCTTCTCAAACACACTGGAATGGAACAGTGGATATCAGGCGACCATATCTTTTGGGGACAAGGCAAGTTTTGA
>JAYELB010000404.1:0-6923 GCA_034717055.1 Methanobacteriota archaeon | reverse complement strand
ATGCAGAGAAGAACACTCGTCACATGCGGACTGCCGTATGCGAACGGACCAGCGCATATCGGGCATCTCAGGACATATATCCCGGCTGATCTGTTCGTGCGGTCGCTTCGGAAACAGGGAAAGGATACGACGTTTGTATGCGGATCCGATGCGCACGGCACGCCGATCGTAATCAATGCAGAGGAACTCGGCATAACACCGGCAGAACTTGTACAAAAGTATCACGATCATTTTGATGAGACTTTCAAGTCACTAAATATAATATTTGACAAATTCGGAAACACCGAGTCCGACACTAACCACAACCGCACCACAGAGATCGTGAATACGCTTATTGCAAATGATTATGTCTTTTCGCAGAGTATCGAACTTGCATACTGCCCGACGTGTGATCGGTTTCTGCCTGACAGATATGTCGAAGGTGTGTGTCCCGACTGCGGTGCTGTGGCGCGGGGCGATGAGTGCGATCAGGGCTGCGGCAAGCACCTTGAGCCGGGCGAGATTCTTGAGCCGCTATGTAAGATATGCCGGAGCAAAGCGGAATACCGGGTGCAGGAGCACTTCTTTTTTAGATTATCAGAATTCAAAGATTTTCTTTTGGACTATCTTGACAAACTTGAAGGCACGTCGAACGCAAGGAATTATGCATTGGGATGGGTTAATAAGGAACTGCATGACTGGTGCATCACGAGAAATCTCGAATGGGGCGTCCGGTTTCCTGATCATGAGAATCTGGTGGTCTATGTCTGGGTGGACGCGCCGATAGGCTATATCGCGTTTACAGAGGGTTGGGCAGACGAGCACGGGGTCGACTGGAAGAAATACTGGATGAACCCGGGCGGAGATACCGATATTATCCATTTCATCGGCGGAGATATCATCTATCACCACTGTATCTTCTGGCCCGCAATTCTTAAGGGCGCAGGATACACGCTTCCAAAAGCTGTTGTCGCATCAGGAATGGTCAAGATCGGAGATAAGACGTTTTCGAAGAGCAGGGGGTACGTTGTCTGGGTAAACGATGATTATCTCGACAAAGGCTTTCATCCCGACTTGTTGAGGTACTATCTTGCAAGCTACACCTCGCACACGAAGGAACTGAACTTCTCGTGGAAGGTTTTTCAGGAGAAGGTGAACAACGAACTCGTTGGGACACTCGGCAATTTTGTCTACCGCACACTGCTCTTCGCGCACAAGAACTTCGGAACGGTTCCCGAAGGGGATATCGATCCGGAGGTCATTACAAATATCGAGGACGCGAGGGGTGCTGTGATCACGGCGTTTAATGAGTATGAGTTTAAACGCGGCATCGATGCTGCGATGAACCTTGCCGCGTTTGGCAATGTCTACTTCCAGTCAAACGAGCCGTGGCAACTGGTAAAAACAGACGCTACGGGTGCAGGGAAGGTTGTCAGGAACTGTCTCCAGATCGTAAAGGCGCTTGCCGTATTATTTGAGCCGGTGATGCCAGCGACGGCATCTGCCGCATGGGATCAGGTCGGAATGGGCGCGGGGCTTGATGGTGCTTCATATAATGAAGCGACAGTAGAGGTCGAGATCGGGCATCCGATACCGAAGCCAACGATGCTCTTTGCAAAGATTGAGGACAAAACGATACAGGAGATGGAAGAGATTCTCGAAGAACGGATCAGAAAGGCAACAAAGAAGAAACACGTCACTTTCGAAGAGTTTTCAGAACTGGACCTCCGCATCGGTACGATCGTTTCCGCTGAACCCATCAAGAAATCGAAGAAACTTCTGAAACTGCTTGTCGATCTTGGCGAGAACCGGGATCGTCAGATCGTTGCCGGCATCGCAGAGACCCATAACCCGGACAATCTGGTTGGCCGGCAGGTTGTGGTGCTTGCAAACATGCAGCCAGCAAAGTTATTCGGCGTCGAATCACGAGGCATGATCCTTGCAAGCGCCTCCGACTCAGGTGGTGCAATCCTGCTCATGCCAGAGCAAGAGGTTTCGGCTGGATCCTCGGTTGCGTGACGTTGAGTGGATATGGGGATGCGATTCCCCCAACCGAAGTACCGGCAGCAACAACAATAGTAATGACTCGGGGTAGCCCCGGCAAATCGAAAGATATATATCGATCTGGACTCCTTTGTAGGCACACAGGTGAATATATGCTGAAGACACCGTGGAAACGGAAACAAGGCACCAAAAGTTACGCGTACCTATGCGCAAGAGTGCGAGCGATGAAGAGCAAGCTGCTGCCGAAAGAGGTTTATCCGAGACTGATGAATATGGAGGTCGCAGAGGTCACAAGGTTCATCGAGGACTCCGAGTACAAGGCAGATGTCGACGAACTTGCGCAAAGATATGATGGCGTCAATCTGATCGAACACGCCTTGAACCAGAATCTTGCGCTGACATACAGAAAACTGCTCACCATATCGGCAGGAGAGTCACACCAATTGATCTCTGAGTATCTCAGATGGTGGGACGTCTGGAACATCAAGACAATCCTTCGGGGCAAGAAATATGGGGCAACCGATGAGGAAATCCTCGAATCCGTGGTATCAGCAGGGCAATTCGGATACCATGATCTGATGACGATCGTGCCGAAGGATGTGCCGGAGATTACCGGGATGTTAAAGCAGAATTATCCGCTCGAGGGGTACTCGGAAGAGGAACTGGATCACTTCGAGAATGTGCTTGACAAATTCTACTACGAAAGACTAACCGAGATCGAAGCTGTGCGCAATCCGAAGACGAAGAGCCACCGGATATTTTCAGAGATGGTTAGGACAGAGGTCGATATGAAGAATCTGAAGACGCTCTTCAGGTCCGCAAAGGCAGGGGTTGAGCGGGAGCGGATCATCGATATGCTGATTCCAGGCGGGCTTAAGCTGAACATGATTGCACTTATCAAACTGGCCGGACTGCCTTTCAATGAATTCGCAACATCGCTTCGGGACTACCCGTACTGGGACGACCTCCTCACAGGCATAGTGACTGAGGATATGGGCTCGTTAATCGGCGTTGAGATCGGTCTTGAGAAGTACTGGCTCGAATACGCTGCACGAACCTCGCACTACTACCCGCTCTCAATCGTCCCGATCATGGATTACATCCTCTCCAAGAGAAACGAGGTCAACAACATCAGGATGATTGTGCGCGGCAGCGAGACAGGGCTCTCTGACGAGGTGATCCGGAGCAGACTGGTGCTGTGAGTGTGAGCATGGCCTCAACCGGTGCATATATCAAACTGCTCAGGCCCGAAATCGCTGCGATGGATCTTGCGCTTCCGGCAGCAAGCGCACTTCTCGCCACCTATCTACTTACCGGAGGTCTTCCTCCGATTTTCCCATTCATACTAGCTGTCATCGGTGGATACTCTGCAATCACCAGCACGTATGTCTTTAATGACTGCTGCGACATCGACATCGACAAGATCAACCTACCAGACCGCCCTCTCGCTTCCGAGCGTGTTACACGGATCCAGGGGCTTTTGTACGCATTTTGTCTCTTTGTCGTTGCGGCAGTTGTTGCGCAATACTTAAATCCCGAATCTCTTGCAGTGCTCATCATTGCAACCCTCGCGATCAGCTTATACTCTACAATCGCAAAACGAGCCACATTCTTAAGTTTTCTTCCGGTCGGGTTCGCGTATGGACTCGTGCCGATCGGAGTGTGGCTTGCATTTGATCCTGCAGGAGTGCTCGATTTCGGCTTGGTACATACGTACGCGCCAAGCGATGGTGTGCTACTGCCGCTTCCTGCAATATTCTTCGGTGCAATGATCTGTGTTACGGACTGGGGGTTCACGCTATCAGGTGTGGCAAGGGATGTTGAAGGGGACCGGATCCGGGGTGCTCCAACATTTCCTGTGACCTTCGGCGTTTCCGTGACATCGAAGTTTGTGATGGCGTGTTGGGTCTGCGGTGTTCTCTTCTCGCTTGCCATCGGGTGTGTAGCGTACCCGCATCTCGGGCTAATATACATCACAGGCGCAACCCTTGCCGGAATCTGGATGCTGGTGCAGGCAGCGGATTTTGTGCGAAACCCTTCGCCTGAGAGGGGTGGGCGGTTGTTCCTACAGGCATCGTGGTATCGTGCAGTGATCTTCACAGCGATGATCGCGGATGTGGTGTTGGGCGCAGTTGGCTATGCGCTGTGATCCGAATATTTCTGTGTTAATCTCGTGGTTTTATATGTGGACACCCCCATAGTACACAGTAAGTACGCTTGGGTAGAGACAGTAGGGAGATGCTAAGCGCAGGTGGATCTCATGGTGCTTAACAACACATATAGTTGAGGATGTGGCTTAAAAACGACATTCAGGGAGAAGCGATTCACCTGCGCGTGTAAGTATGGTGATTTTGAAAACATGCTCCGCGGGTCCCAGACATCCTCACCTCACGGATGGTGGAGAATTTGCAAAATCCGGATAATCTCGAGATCATGCGGAATTTCACAAATTCCTTCCGATTGATCAGTTAGTTCGAGAAATACTGCAACGACAGATACGCAGAGTCCGAAATCTTGATCGGAAAACTTGAGGTGGTGTACAGTTCATTCAAGGCAGCATATCCGATAACGAAAGACAAGATTCTGCCATTTGTGGAAGAGAATCCGGATGCGCTGCGGATGTTAAGCGGTGTTGAAGCAGAGAAAGAACGTGGAATACGGATGTGTGAGAAACTGATCGAACTGTTGCACATAGCAACATTTAAGATCGGATAAGAGGCTGCTATATCAGGCAAGGACTGGTCGATGATCGGGCATGATATGGTTGACGGAGGACTAAAACGATGACAATAGAAGAGCAGGTAAAACTGGCAGAAAAGGCAGCACTTGGACTTGCATCTGCGTCCACAGAGGCAAAGAACAGTGCACTTACACGTGTGGCTCGTAATCTGGATGAGAACAGGGATAAGATCAAAAGGGCGAATGCGTTGGACGTAGAGGGTGCGGAGAAAGCAAACCTCGCACCGGCACTCGTCAAAAGGCTTGCGCTCGATAATAAAAAGATCGATGAGATAATCGAAGGTGTGAGATCGGTGATCGGGCTCGTTGATCCGGTTGGAAAGGTTCTCTCTGCAACCGAGCTTGACGAGTCGCTCACGCTTTACAAAGTCTCGACCCCGATTGGGCTCATAGGCGTGATCTTTGAGTCACGACCCGATGCGCTCGTTCAGATCGGAACGCTCTGTATCAAGTCAGGAAATGCAGTCGTGTTGAAGGGCGGATCTGAAGCGAAAGGTAGCAACAGGGTACTTTTTAACCTGATAAAAGATGCAATCGAAGAAGATGCAATATTCAAAGACTCGATCCAGCTTGTTGAGACGAGAGAGGACGTGCGCGAGCTTTTGAAACTCGACAGCCACATTGATCTTATGATCCCGAGAGGCTCGAATGCGCTTGTGAGATACATTCAGGAGAACACGAAGATTCCTGTACTCGGGCATTCGGACGGGATCTGCCATGTTTACGTAGATAAGGACGCCGATCTCGATATGGCGGCTGATATCGCACTCGATTCGAAGTGTCAGTATGCAGCGGTATGCAATGCGATAGAAACCCTTCTGGTCCACACGGATGTTGCCGACGAGTTCTTATCCCTGGTTGGGGCACGGTATGATGCCGAGGGCGTCGAGTTGCGGGGCGATGAGAGGGTGAGGGCAGTGATCAAGTGTGATGCGGCATCTGATGAGGACTGGAAAACCGAGTACAACGACCTTATCCTATCTATTCGAATCGTTGACTCGGCAGGGGACGCAATTGATCATATAAACCGGTATGGCAGCCACCACACCGATGCGATCGTAACATCTGATGAATTGGCGGCAGAGCGCTTCATGGAATGGGTTGACTCATCATCGGTGATGTGGAATTGCTCAACAAGGTTTGCGGACGGGTTTCGATACGGGCTTGGTTCTGAAGTAGGGATCTCGACTGGCAAGATTCACTCTCGCGGTCCGGTCGGGCTTGAGGGGCTTGTGATCTATAAGTACAAGCTGATCGGGGCCGGGCAGGTCGTTGCCGATTACGCCGAGGGCAGGAAGCAGTTCACCCATCGACAGGTAGCGTAAGTGGTGTAAGGCATGGGGTGATATGAGTTATGAGGGTACTTCGAACGGATCGGGTTGTTGTCAAAGTCGGGACGAACATACTTGCAAGTGAGGGCGGCGGTCTCAACTACGTGCTAATCGAGAGCATCGCAGAGCAGATATCCGAACTGAGGCGGCAGGGAACGGAGTTTATCATCGTCACATCAGGTGCGATCGGGCTTGGGTGCAACGAACTTTCACTTCCGGAAAGACCGTCCGAGATTGTTCTGCGGCAGGTTTGCGCTGCGATCGGGCAGAGCAAGGTCATGGGCGTGTATCATCATGCTTTCGAGCACTACGGTGGGATCGTTGCCCAGATTCTCCTCACTTACGACGATTTCAGGGATGAGTCAAAGCATGAAAACCTTAGAAACGGGATACACGAACTCCTGAAACTGGGTGTAACACCGATCATCAATGAGAATGACGTAGTTGCGACCGATGAGATCGCCGGGGCATTTGGCGACAACGACAGTCTCTCCGCGATGGTCTCTGTCGATGCGGGCGCAGGTCTTCTGATCCTCCTGACCGATGTCGATGGCTTGTACGATGGCGATCCGAGAGATAACGATGGTGCAAGGTTGATCGAGACGGTTACCGAGATAACGCAGGATATTGAGGCAATAGCAGGCAGGGCTGGATCCGGACTCGCTGTTGGTGGGATGAAGACGAAGATCGATGCTGCGAGGGTCTGCATGGGGGCAGGATGTGATCTCGTGATCGCAAATGGGCGAGAGGATTCTGTGATCAGGAGGGTTGTTAAGGGTGAGGAACTGGGAACACTCTTTCGCAGGAGGTGCGATTAATCATGATAACAGTTGATGATGCTACAGAGATTTTGAACCGTTTCTCTCTTGA
>JAYELB010000403.1:0-6940 GCA_034717055.1 Methanobacteriota archaeon | reverse complement strand
AAAACCCGCTCCGAATTCATCGAGCCAGCCGAATTTGCAGGCACATTAGCGGTCAGGAATGACAGCACGATGTGGATGTAGGACCCTGCAAAGAATCAGGTAACGAAGATGACACTTCCGGAGGATGGGTCCTTTGAAATGGACTGGTTCTGCTGTTTTCTGTGGTCGCTAACAGTAGACCCCGTATATGTGGAAATCGTGGGGTTTCGCAGCCAGTCCTCATGAGCTGTACCTCTTCAGAACCGGGTATGATGCCGCTTTCTTTCGGTACCTGTTGAAAACCACAGAATCCGTTAGAACCAGAAGATTTCCTTTGCTAATATCTGCGTTACCTGCCGGATGAATGTTTCAACGGTGAGAAAATGACACTACAACGGCTTTTTGAGGTGATATTTGATCTTCAAGGTGAAGTAAGAATCGAAAATGGATGCCGAAATATATTTATAAAGAGAAATCCAAAACAACAAGATATCATGGAAAAATTAGATTCAGCACTCGATTCAATTAATCATATGGGGATTGACGATTTGAATGGATGTACGTATAACTTCAAGCTTCTCTAATTTAACTTGCCGCTACTATGCATATACCCGAAAGTCATGTATTATCATCCGGACTAGTCCAGCTTCATGCTTTTATAGATTCTCTTAGCAATATTCCAGTAACGATCGGTACTGGCCCTGCCTTCGCCATAAGCGTCATGCCAGCCGGCAGGGACCGGCATATCCCGGTACAAGGATTTGCGCCTTGCTTCAAGTAGCATCCTTGGAGCGTTCATAAAATCAGCCCCACAGATTACCTTGTTCTCTGTTTCAGATGATAACCACTTCAGCCATTTAACTCCGGTATGACTTCTCATCAAATGATGATCGAGAATTAGCGTACCAACTTCCATGGCTAGTCGTTTAGCATTGCGCCACGCCTGTTCGGTCTGCTTTTTCGAAAGCTTGTTGGGCATGTAGAGCGGAGGTCCGTCAGCCAATACGACATCGGGTTCCCAGTCCAGTATTTGGGATACAGCTCTGTCGTCAAGTAGTTGGGTGTCAGAGGTGTGTACAAAGACGCGGTCCTCTTCGATCCTTGTCATCATCACCGTCTGCGGATTATTACGCTTGCCCCCATGAGATACCGGTCTGGAAAAGGTCATTGCTCCATGCTTTAGACCTCCTGCGGAAGTCAAACCGTTCTTCAGGATAGTAAAAAGGGACTTCGCTCTTTTTTCTTCAATCGGATGTGGGTTGGACTGGTTCTTAGCCCACATCCTGACGTCGGGGTTTAATCCGGTTATTTTTTTAATATTGAACTGATAAGGATTCGCATCCACTAACGGAATGTGATCTCCGTGAAAATGACTGATCACTATGTCGGTTGCTTCTGACCACCGTTGTATGATCGTCTTCTGTATCCGCTCGTCCACTGCTACCTGAAATGGGTGGGGAAGCAACCCGTACCTGTTATAACCCAACGCTATGCCCGGATCGATCAATATCCTCTGCTTCGCAGTCGTTACAAAACAGCAAAGACCTCTTACGCCCAGTGATTCAGTTCCTATGATTTCTATGTTCATGTTATACCCTTTATTAAAATATACGACTTTTAGTCTTATTCACAATCTCCCATTATCTCTGGTTCCTCCGGATGCACATATATTACAATCTCTTCCAATTCACCATATATAAACATCAGTCATAATGAAAAAATCGACACCAATATTCAAATCATCCAAACCTTATATGTGAGCCCCCACCAATCAGATATCATGGCATCGAAGATGTGGATTTCACAAACACAAGCTACTTTTTTCACAAAACAATCGCTAAAACCATGTCAGCAATACTGATCGCAGGAACTCATAGCGGTGTTGGAAAAACCACCGTCACGATGGCGCTGATGGCCACATTTGCGCGCAGATATGTGGTTGCTCCGTTTAAGGTCGGACCCGATTACATCGATCCGAGCCACCACACTGCGATATGTGGACGCCCGTCCAGAAATCTGGACACGTTCATGATGGGCGAGGATGGCGTCCGGGAGACGTTTGCCAGAGCGGCCGCAGGTACTGATATCTGCGTGATCGAGGGCGCGATGGGGCTGTATGACGGTATGGGGTCTGACGATACTGCATCTGCTGCGCATGTCGCAAGGGTGCTCGGTCTGCCCGTGATCCTCGTTGTTGATGTCAAAGGCGTCTCCAGAAGCGCTGCTGCAATCGTCAAGGGGTACTGCGACTTCGATAAACGGATCAACGTCGCTGGCGTAATTTTGAACAAGGTAGGGAGCCCGAGACACGGCGATATGATCAGGACTGCAATCCGGCAGGAACTCTCGGTTCCTGTAGTCGGAGAGATACCAAAATCATCACGTATCGAACTTCCGTCGAGGCATCTTGGGCTGTACATGGCTCACGAGGGGTATCGCATGGATTACGTTACAGAACTGGAATCGCTTGCAGTGGATCACCTGGACATACCCGCGATCCTGGATATCGCACAGCAAACCCGAGATGCAGGGTACGCGGCGGCGGATGATGTTGATGACGGCGGTAGTTGTGGTGCTAGTGGAAGTAGTGTTGGTGGTGATGCTACTGGTGACGACGGTTCTTCTCGGCACGATATTACGATCGGGGTTGCTCGTGACCCTGCTTTCTGTTTCTATTACAAAGACCTAATCGATTCACTGAAACGAGATGCAAACCTCGTATTCTGGAGTCCGCTTGCAGACGATCTGCCTGAAGCAGATGGGTTCTATTTCGGGGGCGGCTATCCGGAGTTGTATGCGCGGGAACTGTCAGTACGCAGCAATACTGGAAAAAAGATTAAAGACGCTGCTGCGGACGGGGTTCCGATCTATGGAGAATGTGGAGGGATGATCTACCTCTGCGAATCCTTAATCGACCTGGACGGGAACGCACACCCAATGACAGGCGTGCTTCCGGCAGAGACTACGATGACGAACCGATTGCAGGCGCTCGGATACACCGATGCAACCGTATCTAATAACCCGGTAGTTCCTGCCGGACGGATTCGCGGGCATGAGTTTCACTATTCCACGACTGATTGCGCGCCTGATGTTAGATTCGCATACCGGATGAACCGGGGGAAAGGTATCAGGGACGGGATGGATGGGATACTTGAGTATGCCACGCTCGGGAGTTATATGCACGCACCGCCGAGTTTTGATGTAAGCCGATTTATCGAGTCGTGTAGACGACATTCGCTGAAACCGAAAAGGTCGGTTTAAAACTCTGTACTCTCTGCGTCACCTGTGGTTACATCCGGTAATTTTGCCACTCTTGTGATATCGATTCATTGGTGTTCGGTTATAAGGAGGAACAACCATCCCCCCAAACATGGGCATTCCGGTAACAGTAGGCACTTCTCAGGTCATCTGCATGCAGCCGATAAAAGATGTAAAATTCCGTATTATTTTTTTGTATCCGGTTAGTTTTATTTTCCATGTTTCACCAAAGATATGCCCACCTAGCGTGCTTTAATTGACCAAAAACGTGAGATGTACAAGTGAACGAATCGCTTATGTGCGCGAAAGGGTGGTTGGGTAGAACATGCTCGAGTGCTATATGGTTTCTGAAATCCAGGGTAGTTTCCTAACACAAACTTAGTCCTTCATTTTCATCAAAACGAACATCTTCATCGGTAAGCAAAAGCCGTATCCATTTGTGTTACTGCTGTATTGGCACCATCTTTCCGGAAGTGTCGAAATCGGCCTATCTTCGCTTGACCTGCAATATATGGGGAATGAGTACTGATAATTCGCTGCCCAACCATTTCTTCAATCTGCTTAAAAAGAGCCCGGTGAGCTTGTGGGCGTAGGTGCGCTTCGGGCCCCTCCAGCGCCAATATCGGATGCACTTCACCCTTTGCGTTTTCCTGTCGCCATGTAGAATATGCACGAAACATCAGCACCGCTGCAAGACTCCGTGTACCCATACCATGTCGAGCGAGCGGAAAAGCCTGAGCATCTTTCGTTGCAAAGTTTACATCCATACCCTTACTCAAATCTCGTATGTGACGTGGAATCGGTGTAATAGAGACACTACCCTCGTCGCCCCCTATGATTTTATATAAATCACCCAGGTTACCCTGGACATGAACAAGGACGTCACTACCAGAAATAATCGCTTTGTTGATTTCATTAAGGTTTTTCTCTATTTGATCAATCTGTGCGTCTGCGAGACCAAGATCGGAAACCAATTTATGCCAGAAGAAACCTCGATTCCGTAGTTCATCACTTATATCGCGCTTTGCATCCATGAGATACAGAGCCAGAGGCTCGATTTTAGCAGGCGAAACAGAGCTGGCAATTTCGTTGATTCTTGCAATATCCCACTTCTTCGGATCTTCTTGCCAATCTACGAGGAAGTTTCTCTCTGTAATATATTCGCCTCGTGTCGAATCCCACTTCATCCGAGTGCGGATCCCAACGTAGTCATCATCGTTGTTATCTTGTGAAACCCCATTCCCCAAAGTTCAACCCAATATTCTGAAAAACTATTGGTGGTATATCCTTTGTCATCAGTTGGACGGATAAGCAAGTCAATAACGATCTCTCGATCCTTGGGAGCTATCTTTTCAGAAGGTGCCAAAAAAATATCCCGCTCCGATCGCTGCAGAAAGTGCATCGAGAAAGCTCGTCTTTCCTGAGTTGTTCTCGCCGATAAGAACGGTTAGCCAGTCCAGTGAAACGTTAACTTCTTTGAGAGAACGAAAGTTGCGGATGCGAACCTCTATAATCTTGATGCCACTATCTTGAGACTCGATGCTCATGCCTCCGGAACCTCCATATTAAAAGCGTGTGTTGTAACATTCACTTCGCCCAAAATTAGCTTTGGTATTGGCAGGTCGCGGGTGCGTTGGAGGTCGGTGTTTCGGATCGTTAAGTTTTCGAGTTGTGTGAAGATAGGTGCAATGATCCGTTTTCCATAGTCATACTCATCCAGAGTTGCATTCAAAAACCATTTGTAATCCACGTCTACCTTTTTCATCACCATGTTAATTATGCGCGAGCAATACTTAAAATCAACCCTATCGTTGCAGACTATCACCCCCACATGCACTACATTCACCGACCCGTCGATGTTCTTCACATCGGCCGAAGATACCGATCCAGCCCCCCGTTACATCCGAACCCAGGCACCCCCATTCCGCGCTACCTCCTTCAAGCGAACCAGATCGTCATGATCGCCTCATCTCTCCTGATCGCGGCTGTAGCAGTCTGCTACCTGACTGACCAGGCCCCCGACCCACACTCCTCTCAAAAATGCCGAAGCGCAATAATTATCACCCCTGCCACCAAAACCACCCCTGATGGAGCTACTATACTTAAACGAAGGCGACGTCACCGAACTGCTCGATATGCAGGGAGCACTCAGTGTTGTTGAGGAAGCATTTCTGGAGCACGGCATGGGCAGGACGCAGATGCCTCCGAAGTCGTATCTGTACTTCCCAACAGGCGACCTCCGCACTATGCCAGCGTACCTTGAGACCGCAGGGATCGCAGGCGTCAAGATCGTCAATGTGCACCCTAAAAACCCGGAGGCTGGACTGCCCACGGTGATGGCGGTAGTCGTGTTAAACTCGATAGAGACCGGGGCGCCGCTTGCTGTGATGGACGGCACATACTTGACAGAGATGCGAACCGGTGCTGCCGGGGGCGTGGCTGCGGACCGCCTCGCACGAACTGATGCCGCTGTGGTCGGCATGGTCGGTGCAGGGCGGCAGGCGCGAACCCAGTTGCGTGCGATCTGCGAGGTCAGGGGCATCGAGACAGTCAAGATCACAGACCGCTCGGATGCATCCTGCAGGCAGTTCATAGACGGCACGAAGGATCTCGGCTGCGAGATCACGGTGATGGACGGCATCCGACAGGTCTGCGACTGCGATATACTGGTAACGACGACGCCTGTGAGAGAGCCAATCGTGGCGGACGGCTGGATATCAGGCGGCACGCACATCAACGCCATCGGTGCGGATGCGGCAGGCAAGGAGGAACTCGACCCGGAGATCCTCAAGCGATCCCGAATCGTGATCGATGATCCTGCGCAGGCATTCCACTCTGGCGAGGTGAATGTCCCGCTAAAACTGGGCATCATATCTGAGGGGGACATCTACGGCACGCTTGGTGAGCTCGTTGCCGGGAT
The DNA here is from genome assembly GCA_034717055.1 of Methanobacteriota archaeon. Taxonomy (GTDB): domain Archaea; phylum Halobacteriota; class Methanosarcinia; order Methanosarcinales; family Methanogasteraceae; genus Methanogaster_A. The sequence goes on along the minus strand of JAYELB010000403.1, from coordinate 783 downwards.
AAAGCCGGGAAGAACCGATGATGACGAGATCACGGTCTTTGACTCGACAGGACTTGCCATACAGGATGTCTCGACAGCGAACCATGTCTACCAGCAGGCGGTACGGAAAAGTATCGGAACACCTTTAAAACTATTCTAAATATGAACGCAAACGTATATGAGATATTCAACTCGGTTCAGGGCGAGGGAACCAGCGCTGGCGTGAGACAGGTCTTTGTCAGGTTCTGCGGCTGCCAGTTGCAGTGCGAATACTGCGATACTGGCGCGGCAAGGGTCCCGGCAAAGAGGTGCAAGGTTCTCGACAGGTATATCGACAATCCGCTCGATGTGGGCTCTGTGATCGATGCCATCGATGATCTGTGGACCCCTGCTACCCGAAGCATCAGTCTGACCGGGGGGGAGCCGCTGTTGCACTGCGATTTCATAGGAGAACTTGCGGGTGGCGTTTCACGACCGATATATCTTGAGACGAACGCAGGTCTTCCGGATTCCGCCAGAAAGATAGCAGATCACATCGATATCGCTGCATGTGATATCAAACTCCCGGAACACAGGGCAACCGTGGATTATGGGGGTCTTTTAGATGCTGAATTAGAGTCGATCGGGATATTCCATGCCTACGGTGTCGAAACTTTTGTCAAGATTGTTGTTCTTCCCGAAACTACGGAAAAAAGTATCAGTGGTGCGGTTCTTGGGATCAAAGCCATCGATGATTCGATTCCGCTGGTCATGCAGCCGGTCACCCCTTTGAGTGTTGATCTCTGCCAGTTGCTTGATTTGATG
>JAYELB010000402.1:0-6958 GCA_034717055.1 Methanobacteriota archaeon | reverse complement strand
CGCCTTGCGCTCGCCAACCGAGCCGCCGCCGATGATCACCACCTTCTGGTCACAAAGGTCGATGAAGAGCGGGAGGAATCCTGGCATATCATAGTCATTGAATCTCTATCTATTAGAGTGTTATCGCCCCGGCAGCCGCTTGTAGGATCATGAGTGCCAGCCTACCAGAAGCTCCGCCAGCGCGCGCGTGAGGTCTGCGAGATCAGCGGCTGCGACGGTGTGGACTGTGTCATCGATGGCGGCAGACGTGAGTATGGGGCTACTTCAACCATTGTCGATCTGTGGAATCCAATGTTTCAGAAGGGCGTGGGTATGAGCGGGTTGTGAGATATCTCATGTAGTCCGCGGTCTGATTAGGATTTTACTATAGTATTGAATAAATATTAAATTTATTTCAACATTCCATTTTTCCAAAAGAAACGTTTGTCCGGATTACGCTCGAATTTCTCAAAGACACTTGGATATAGCTCAGGATATTTTACTCCCTCTAGCGGCATGCAAAACATCCTTTCCGGATTGTGCGGCTCTCCACGAAATCCTATTACTATGAAAGTCGGAATTGCGTTTTCTTGAGCGAATAAATTATACTGTTTTAGTTTTCCATAGGTAGTCCAACATAGCTTGTTCTTATAGAGGTTTGAACGGAATTTGCATTCGATTGCAAATTTTTCATCTGTCGGTTTGTAACGGATTGTTAAATCGGGATTGGAATCAGATTCCACTTTAATTCCCTTGCGTTTGTCTGATAAATCTCTCGTCCAGTCATGAATCGCGAAATACTTAACATTAAATAAACCGACAACATATTTCTCAAATTCCACACCCTTGTCGTAATTTTCGTTATCTTCTTCTAGTAAAACATCGACGACCTTTTCAATCTTCTTCCCGATTTTTTTCATAAGTCCCATATACTTCACCTCAACATACTCTGTTCTGTATTCTTAAATATAAAGTTTAAGAGCGACGCTATCCCTACAGATAGTGGGTTCCACTATATAATTTTGATAGCGCCTTCGTTATCACATAACCGTTTGCGGCATCTCGGTCAGCACCAGGTATATCATGAATCCGACAGCCCCGATCAGCAATATTCCCGCACCTGCTACCTTAGCGATCATCAAGAACTCTTCTCTGGTAGGTTTCCTTGCAAGTTTGAGTATCCTTGTATACTCAGAGAGTTTAAACGAATTAGTGGGTGCCATGGTTAGCAGACAAAGTCGATTCCGTATTTTCTAATGACGTTCGCGCTGCTGCCAGAACCTTTTCCATAGATCTGCGGAGATTTGACGCCTGTGACTACGAGCATGGTGCGTACCTTGTTCTCAAGCGATGGATCAATCTGCGCACCCCATATCAGGCGGGCATTCGGATCGACACGCTGGTAAACTTCTTCAACTACACCCTCTGCTTCTGCGACGGTCATATCTGACCCGCCGACCACGTTCACGAGTGCTGAGGTCGCGCCCGATATGTCCACATCAAGAAGCGGGCTTCGAAGCGCCTTTTTAACAGATTCTGTCGCCTTGTTCTCGCCATCCGCCTCGCCAAGTCCGATCATTGCTACGCCGCCTTTCTGCATGATCGTCCGCACATCCGCGAAGTCGAGGTTGACCAGCCCGGGTTTTGTGATCAGTTCAGTGATGCCCTTTACTGCGCGCATCAGAACCTCGTCGCATACCTTAAACGCAACCTGAAGCGGCAGTCTCGGCACCACTTCCATCAATCGGTCATTCGGTACGACGATCACAGTGTCAGATACTTCCATGAGCCGCTTAAGCCCTGCCTCGGCATTGCTCCTTCTGATCGAGCCTTCCGCTGTGAACGGGAGCGTCACGATTGAGATTGTAAGTGCGCCAGCATCCTGTGCAGATTTCGCAACGACTGGTGCTGATCCTGTACCTGTGCCCCCGCCAAGCCCGGATGTGATAAATACCATATCTGCGCCTTCCACAATACTCTGGAGCTCATCCAAACTCTCTTCAGCGGCAGCCTCCCCGATCTGCGGCATACTTCCAGCACCGAGCCCCCTTGTGGTCTTGCGACCGAGCAAAATCTTCCGGCTGGCATTGATATATAATAGATGCTGGGCGTCTGTGTTCACAGCAGCCAGATCCGCACCGGTGATACCTTCTTCCATCATCCGCTGAATAGTATTCGATCCGCCGCCGCCGCATCCGACCACCGTGATATTGGTCTTTAATTCTGAGAGAATCTTCTCGAGTTCCTCATCGGCTTCGGTGGAGAGGTCATGCCGGTACACCGGAGTTTCCATATCCATTTCCGCTCGAGATAATGCTTCTTCTACAATAGACTTCATAATTCAATCCTCTGGTATATTATACGCTCCTTTTGGTACTTAAGCATGATTATCACATTATTCTTGAAAGTATCACTCAAATAGTTTCTTCACCTTTGGCAGTGCTGAGGTCAGTGCAAAGACGACCGTCCTGTCGCCTGCACGAATCTGGTTGATACCCCTGGGCACAATCACCTCATTATTACGCACAATAGCGCTTACTATGGCGCCTTTCGGGAACTTAATCCTATCAAGGGTCTTCTTTGTTATCTTTGACCCGGGTGCTGCTATCAACTCGATGATCTCTGCCTGTTCATCCTCGATGGTTGCGAGAGACTCAACACCAGCACCCATACTGACGCGCAGAACCCCATCGATGGTTGCCTGTTTTGGGGAGAGTGCCGCATCGATGCCGACCATCTCAAAGAGTTTCATATACTCGGATCGATCGACTTTAGCGATGACTTTCTTTGCGCCGAGTTGTTTTGCAAGCAGCAGGCATAGAAGGTTCTTCTCGTCGCTGTTGGTCGTTGCAATGACCACATTCATCGTAGCCGCGCCTTCTGACCTTAGAAGCACTTCATCGGTACCGTCACCGTGCAGCACCAGTGCACCGGAAAGCGCACCTGCGACCTCCACACACCGACCCTCATCCGCCTCGATGACCTTGAGATCGACGTCGCCGCGCTCTGCAAGCAGACTTGCGATGTAGAACCCGACAGTACCAGCGCCAACGATCATCACCTTGCTACGCATGTTCGAACCGCCGCCAAACATCCCCTCGATCTCTGTTATGGATTCTTGCTTTCCTATAACGATTACATGGTCGTCTTTGTGCATGACATCGCTGCCGTGTGGAATCAGGACGTCTTTTCCCCTAACAAGCGCGCTGATGACGCAGCAATCAGGAATCTCCGCATCCGCAAGCGATACTCCATCGAATGTCGCATCCCTGCCAATCTTAAACTCCATCATCTTGACCTTGCCATCAGCAAATGCTTCCATGCCGACCGCAGAGGGTACTGATATGATCCCTGCAACCTCTGAGGCAAGCGTCAGTTCAGGACAGATCATGTAATCCATGCCGATCTCTGTCCTGTGCGCAGTCGGCTTGTTTATGTAGTCAGGATTCGAAACCCTGGCTATCGTCGTGCAAGTCTTCTTATCCTTTGTTAGCAGCTTCGTAGCGATGCAGGCGACGACATTGATCTCATCGTCACCTGTAACAGCAACCACAAGGTCTGCTGGCAGAACCTGCTTTAAAATGCTTACATTGGCACCATTTCCTTGAAGGACCTGCACATCCAGTTTAGTTGCCCTTTCGCAGGATTCTTCCCTCCTATCGATGAGGATAACATCATTATTCACATATAACGCCTTTGCGATCGAGTATCCGACCTCCCCTGCACCGATAATTGCAATCTTCATCCGTGTTTAAAGCTCCATCGCATTGTTTGTCTTCATAATCGATCGCATCGCATCGCTCTCGGTCTCAGTCATAGCCCGGATGCAGTCGATGTTCTCAGGTATTACGTCAGATTCCTGGTGGATCGCTTGGAACAGGTACAACTCGCAATCAGAGACGGTGACCGACTCCTCCCATACACAGTTCTCCCACATATCGCTACGCGGGCGGTCCATATCGCGTGCCAGTTCCATGACCTCTGCGGTCGAAGCCATCCCCTCGCCGATGAGCCGGATCCGCGAGTTCTCTTCGAGAGCCTCGAGCACATCATCGGACGTGCACGCATCTTTCAGGTCCACGTTCACGATATGCAGGTGCATAAGCGTCGTTGGAACCTTGATCGCAACGGTATCGATATCGATCTTTGGAAGCACCGTCTTCACGTCAGGTCCATGATGGGATGGCATCTTCAGTTCAGGTACGATCGCATTTATGGGACCTTTCTTGACATCAGGGGGATCCGCAGATCGCCTGCAGAGCGTCGCACGCACCTTCTTGACACCGAACTCTTTATCAAGCGTTGAGATTACCCTGGACAGTCCCGTTGTGTTGCAGGAGACGACCCTTGCATAGTCGCATCCTATTGCATCATCGTAGTTCGAGTGCGCATTAAACGAGATTCCAGCAAGTTCGTGGTCCTCTCCGCCTTGCCACATCGCTTTTATGCCGGCGGCATCGTAGAGTTCTTTGTTCGGAGCGGCAATCTTGTTAGGCGTGCAGTCCACAACAACGTCCCCTATCTCGAGCATATCCTCAACCGTGCCGCTCACTTCCATTCCGGCGGCCTCAAAGTCGGGTTCCCTGCCAGCAAGTGTATATAGGGGATATCCCTTCTCAAGTGCCATCCGAGCCTCGAAGTTCGGGCGCGTCTTTGCCACGCCCACAACTTCCATATCCGACTGGAGCGCGGCAGCATCTGCTACACGTTTTCCAATCGTTCCATAGCCATTTACCACAACTTTTATAGACATAGTTATCCCTCTATAGTCGCTTTTTCCTTGGTTATATCTATTTCGCTGATTCGCCCGTGCACGTTCGTTACGTCGCCAAGGATGCTGCGTAGCTCGATTGCGTCACCGTTCACCTTGATCTGCACGACATCCTCTGCAAGAACTGTTCCGTCCGGTTTTACTACCTTTAGTTCACACATGGGCTTGGGTATGCCAGTTTAGTAGATATAACTTTCGCATCTGCTATATCATACGTGAAAGTAGGGAAGCTCCGCCATTGTAAAAACATATCTTACGTCGATCGCTCTAGTGAATGCGATCACCAACATCATCCGGTTAGATGGTATATATTAGATATGTGTGATGAGCGGGGCGGTCACATTACGTGGTGTTTAGGTCATATCCTCATCAGTGGTGCGATTGGATAAGCCCAAATATGGTATGAAATCTCTTGAATGAATCTCGTTCTTGGGCAAATACCATTTAATCTATGTTCATCTGTGAAATATGTGGCTGGTAAAAGATTTTAGCCACAGATGAACATGGATTCCACAGAATTGTACCTACAACTTGCTTGAACATATTCATGGAATATTATGTAGCACCAGATGGCGTGACAGTCTCGTGATGATCACATAAACGAGGTGTGAAGGAGATACCTTAATAAAATCAAGTATGAATGATAATCATGAGATGCGGAACAGTGGTCGCTTGTCTGATGCTGTGCATATCAGTATCAGCATCCGGATGCATCACTGAAGATACTAATACCAATAATACCAACGATAACGAGGTGCACAAAATGATAGATCTGAGCAATAACACGATACTGATGGTTATCGCGCCATCGGATTTCAGGGACGAGGAACTGTTCGTCCCAAAAGAATTCTTCGAGAAGAACGGAGCAGAGGTAGTGATAGCATCTGAGAAGACGGGGACAGCGAAAGGGATGCTTGGTGGGACTACACCCATCGATCTTTCCGTATCTGATGCCGATAGCAGCAATTATGATGCCGTCGTCTTTGTCGGAGGTTCGGGCATCGAATCGCATAAACTCTACGAGAATGGGGGGTACCTAAAACTGGCAACGGACGCTAGCAGTTCCGGAAAGATCATCGGTGCGATCTGTCTCGGTCCGATGGTTCCGGCTGCTGCTGGCATACTGTCAGGAAAGAATGCGACCGTCTTTGAAAGCGGCACATCCTATATCACAGGGAAGGGTGCCAAATACACCGGAGCGGAAGTGACCCGGGACGGCAGGATCATTACAGGGGAAGGTCCTCATGCGGCAGAGGAGTTTGCACGGATGATTGCCGAATCACTGACATTTGAGTGATTGAGAATCCATGTCACCACATCTCGATCCGTGGGCATCTGCCGGCATCGACGACTACTCGAAGTTATTCGAGGAGTTTGGGATACAACCATTCGATGACCTACTCTCTCACGTCCCGGATCCGTGCCCATTCATGCGAAGGAGGATCATCTTTGGGCATAGGGGCTATGAGCCGGTACTGAATGCGATCGTTAACAAAAAGCCTTTTGCAGTGATGAGCGGTTTCATGCCGTCGGGGAGAAACCACCTCGGGAACAAGATGGTGATGGAGGAGATCATCTGGCATCAGCGCATGGGTGGCGATGCATTTGTCGGGATTGCCGATATGGAGGCGCATTCAGTCCGCGGGATGTCATGGAAGGATTGCCGGCGGATCGGGGTCGAGGATTACATCCTCAGTCTGATCGCGCTCGGATTTGAACAGGACGGACACATCTATTACCAGTCAGAATGCTCTGATGTGCGTGATCTTGCATTCGAACTCGGCATGAAGACGAATGTGTCCGAACTCTCCGCGATCTACGGGTTCAGCGGCGAAACGAGCATTGCGCACCTCCAGAGCGCGCTTGTGCAGAGCGCTGACATTCTACAGCCGCAGATCGGCAGATACGGAGGTCCAAAGCCGGTCGTGATCCCGGTCGGTGCTGATCAGGACCCGCACATCAGGCTCGTGCGCGGGCTTGCAAGCAAGATGCGGATGTTCCGGTGCGAGATCAGGTCGGTTCACGAGGTGCAGCATCACACAAGTGTAAAGAGCGCAAAAGGGATGCGGATCTCCAAACACGAGGTTTATGAGAGCACGGGTCAGTACATCAGCGTGCGTGGCAAATCCGCACCGAAGGCGGCACTATCAGCAGTGGCATCGGCCATCAGTGGCATGGGTTACGATGTGAAGCAGCACGAAGAGCATC
>JAYELB010000401.1:0-1526 GCA_034717055.1 Methanobacteriota archaeon | reverse complement strand
ATCTCAACGCCTTTGAGGTGGTCTTTTTCCGCCACAAAACGCGCCCAGTTATGATTGTCATCGAAAATGTGTCGGGCCGTGAGAGGGGTATCTGTAAGGATACAGAGGAGAAATGTGATGAGTATATTACAGGTGGGAGATGTCGAGGCAAACCTGGTATATGAATGGTTGGTATTGGCAATAAGTAGTGCGTAAGGGGATTTAAGCTTATAGCATACATGCCACAGGAAAAACAACCACATAGCGTGCGGATGGTGCAGAGCTTTTTTTTACCCCACCCCACAAACTCTCGCAGCTTCTGCGGTTAAATTTCCTGTTTGGTTCTGGTATGTTCCGAGTCAGGTAGTGCCTATACGATGAAGCCCTAGGATAGTGTTTTAGGTGCCTGTAGTTACCAAATATCCTTTTTTTTCGGGCATATCCCAAGCTCACTGTAACGCAAGATGCCGGAGACCCGAATATCTTTTCAGACCGCGCCCCAAGCATATATGCGTCAGCACGTCCGTGGTCACTCTTGCGACGGACTAATATTTCCACCAATATACTCATCACCTGAGATAGTTACAAACTTGTCCCCCACCTCTTCCACTTCCTCTTCCGCTTCCTCTTCCACCACGATAATCGGATGATATACCAGGAAATATAGCCCCAGCGCAAACAAGATCACCGGAAGTATCAACAGCATCCATCTAACAGCAATTGTTAGATCAAGCATCCCCGGTACAAGGAAGTTTGCGCTCGCAAACAATCCGAACGAGATAGACAGCGAAAGAACGCCGAGTAGCATTCTTATCTTCCTCTTTTTCTCAATCCTTTCAAAGAATTCTTCCATTCCTTGCTCGCCTGGGAATTCCTCTTCAGATTCCCCCTCACGCACAGATGCGTCAGCACGTCCGTGGTCACTCTCGCGACCGACTGATCTTTTCTTCACGTCTTCATCACCATAGTTCATACCATTCATCTCCTTTTAAATGCGTTCAAACCCATTTTAATCGCGAGATCGTAAGCCCTTTCATCTTGCAGAATCACTCTCGCCAATCCGCCCTGTCCAAGTGCGATCGTGATTGCCTTCGCAGATGATGGCGAAATGTCGTATGTTTCACACAGATATGTACATAGCTCCCGATCGGCTTTCACCCGCACAAGTCCACCTGGCAATACCTTTCCGAGTTTAACACCTTCTGGTACGTAAACCGTGCTCCTGAGCATGCTCATCTCTGAGGGATTCATCTCTCCATTATCTACCACATCCACTCTGAGAAGGATCAACGGAACGATGAAGAAGATGGCTGTAATGAAAGGCATGACCAGATCGTCCGGGATACTACGACCATTTGTATCAGGGGGGCTACTGCGGCCAGCCGGGTTGTGCGAATGTGATCCATGATTGTCATGGTCGGTGCCACCGGTCTGCTTCTGCTTGTTAGGTGTGTCGTCACCAGTTGTGTCGCCCTCATCCGGATATGTGTGGCTATCTGAACCGCCTCCACCGCCTCCACCCCTTTCCTGAACTGTTGTGTACTCGG
>JAYELB010000400.1:0-1531 GCA_034717055.1 Methanobacteriota archaeon | reverse complement strand
GTACGGTATCATGAAAGCCTGGATACAAAGCATTATCTTCAGACCCCGGAGGATGCATTTTGGTCAAGACTTCCGGATGGGTGCAAGCTGAACGTCTTCCTCAAGCGGATGGATGCCGGATTGCAAGAAAATTTAGAGAGTGGTGGGAGTGTATAAAGTCAAAACATTTGGGACTATACACAAAGCCCAAAAAACCGAAAGACTTATTAACATCTAGTGAGATAGTATTACACCTGAAGTTAACCATAGAGAGGTTAGTGGAATGTACCAACTAAATAAATGTCCAAAATGTGGAAGTCAATTATATCATTGTGGTCGTATACAGGTCTGTATCAGGTGCGGGTACTGGACACGGGCTGGAACAGCAAATCTGGACTCGATAATCATATCGTAACTACGGCACGTAGAACGGTATGCTGATCGATGAGGGTCTGTTCTTCTTTCATATATTCTTATAGGTCCCAGATAGTATCAGCAGCGCGGAGCCGACATGCGCATAGATGCCTATATATGTCTGCGCACCCCACATACGGTGAGGTTGATGCTACAAAATGGTTGTTGAATCGATACCGACCCACAAACACAATCCGCTGACCATCAGAAGTCAGAGGCAGGCGATGAAAAGGCAGATATACCGACAGTTGCCCGGATTTAACTGCGGCGAGTGTGGGTATACAAATTGTACCCAGTTCGCAGCCGCGCTGGTAGCAGGAGAAGTAGAAACTACTGGTTGTCCGTTTCTGCTTCAGGATAGATTTAAGGAAAGTAGCGAGCGGGTCAACAAGATCCTATCTGGAAAGACGTGGGAAGGGGTAGAAGACGTTATAGGTACGGAAGAGGAAGCAGAGATAACCGGACTCATCGACCATCTCGCAGCGGATTTCGTCTTATCCCCTCTTCGAGGCGAACCGTCGTGCCGGGAGGATTTGCATCCGTTTGACTGGGCGATCCATGCAGAGATTGGGGATATTCTCCGCTACAGACCGTGGGGCTGCCCGATAACACATTTCGCAGAGGTTCTGGCAGTAGCCCACGGGATCGTTACTGTGCACGTCGTCGGTCCGCTCCACCGGCTCGGCAGCGAGATGAAATGGAAGGACGTGGGGCTATGCATGGTGGTCGGCTTCGAGGGGTTAGTGACGAGAGGGGATGTGCCTGATGTCGGGGCGACGGTGCGGTTTTTACCAGAGCATTGCATGATGGGTAAGGTGCACTCCGGCGTGATTGTGCATTCGGAAGGCGACCGCGTGCGGATTGAGGGGATCGATCTGAAGGTGTGGTGAATTCTGTCGCCGCCTTGCAGGAATTACCAACCGCTATGACTCAGGCGGACGAGCCGTTCACCAGCAAGTCACCATCTCTTGTCCTCGTAGAAGAGATTAATATACTCTTTGTTTGTGTGACCAGCTCCGGCAACGAGTCTCTTTAATTGTTTTGTAAGAAAAACTGCTGCTTATGCCCAATTTCTCCTGGAATAGAAGCAAGAACCTTTCAGCCAACCTATTTGACGATTCCGGATATGTTTGCAATA
>JAYELB010000399.1:0-7059 GCA_034717055.1 Methanobacteriota archaeon | reverse complement strand
TAGTTGTCCCGGAAATCGTTTTGCCGGAAATTGCTTCAGCGATATCCCGGGGTACCGGCGATCCGTATCGTGCAATCGCATTTACCAGCAAACTCAGACAGTTGCCGAATTTTATTTTCATCCCCATAGATAGTAGTTTAGCTGATTCGTCCTCGAAACTTGCAGCCATATACAAACTGAGGGGTTGCGATTCCATCTATGTCGCAGTGGCATCGCTTTTTAATGCCAAACTGGTTAGTTTAGACAAGCAGCAACGAAAAAGAGCTTCGGAATGTATCGAAGCATTGACACCAATGGAAGAACTTAAAAATTTGGGGGAGATGTGACCTCAAATAAAAGATCGAGCTACTACCATCGCGAATACATCGTGTTATAATCGAATACGCAGGAGATACATGACCGAAGCATTGATCGAACTTGTACATGTCTGGAAGATCTTTGGAGTGGGCGAGGCAGAGACTGTTGCGGTTCGCGATGTAAGTTTGACGATTGATAACGGTGAATTCGTGGCGATCATTGGTACATCCGGATCCGGCAAATCGACGCTCATGAACCAGATCGGAATACTTGATACACCGACGAGAGGTGATGTTTTCGTCAACCATCACAAAGTTTCTGATATGAGCGAGAACGAGCGGGCAAGAGTCAGAAGAGTGGAACTCGGATTCGTCTTTCAGCAGTTCAACCTGATACCGACGTTCACCGTGCTTGAAAACGTCGAGATACCGATGGTACTTCGGGAGGTGGAGATTGATGAGCGGAGAGAGAGGGCAAGCTTAATCCTTGATTCGCTGGAACTCGGGCACAGACTCAATTATTATCCAAGCCAACTCTCTGGCGGTCAGCAGCAACGGGTTGCGATTGCAAGAGCGCTTGTGAACGATCCGGGAATCATACTCGCCGACGAGCCGACCGGTAACCTCGATACAAAATCAGGAGCGATGGTCTTTAATATCCTAAATTCCTTGCGCGATCAGGGGAAGACGATTGTGCTGATCACGCACGACCCGAATCTCGCAGGGAAGACTGAGCGAATCATCCAGATGCAGGATGGAGAGGTTGTTTAGACCCGGAGGACTATAAAATGCTGACAATTAGCGAAAAGATAATGAGCAGGGCAGCAGGCACCGATGCGCGGGCTGGCGACTTCGTGCTTGCAAATATCGACTGTGCGATGGCGCACGACGGAACAAGCGTGCTTGCGGTTAAAGCATTTACAGAGATGGGCGCAAGCCAGGTTTGGGATCCGGACAGGATTGTGATACCCTTCGATCACATAGTCCCGTCAAACAAGGAGACCACATCAGATCTCCACCGTAAGATACGGGAATGGGTGCGAAGACAAGGTATCAAAAGCTTCTTTGATATCGGCGATGGAATCTGTCACCAGATCGTCTCGGAACGGTTCGCACGCCCTGGGATGCTGATCACTGGCGCAGACTCACATTCATGCACGTACGGCGCGCTTGGTGCTTTTGGGACCGGGGTCGGCGCAACCGAGATGGCTGAGGTCTTTGCATCAGGAAAACTCTGGTTCAAGGTGCCGCAGTCGATCAGGATCATGGTGGACGGTGCATTCCCTGATATGGTGAGCGCAAAGGACATGACACTGCATATCGTCGGTAAAGTAGGAGCAGGGGGCGCAACATACAAAGCGATTGAGTACTACGGCGAAACGATCGCTAATCTCTCGATCGCAGGCAGAATGACGCTCTGTAACATGGGTGTTGAGATGGGTGCAAAGGCTAGCATCGTACCCCCGGATGATGTGACCTTCAATTTCATTGGAAGGCGCGGAAGCGAACACGACGGTGAAAGCAAAGGTGAAAGCGAGGGCGATGGTGACGGTTATTCACCTGTTTACGCGGACCCTGATGCGGCTTATGCTGATGAGTTATTCTTTGAGGTGTCTGATCTTCCCCCACAGGTAGCGACTCCTCACGCTGTCGATAATGTGCAGTCGGTAGATGAGGTCGAGGGGACGCATATTGATCAAGTCTTTATCGGATCGTGCACGAACGGCAGGTTTGAGGATCTTAAGGCGGTGGCAGACATCCTTGACGGAAAGAAGGTCTGCGTGCGTACGGTCGTTGCGCCCGCATCCCGATCAGTGCTCTTGCAGGCGGTTCACACAGGCGTTGTGAAAACGCTTCTTTCGGCAGGCGCTGTGATACTCCCGCCCGGATGCGGACCCTGCCTTGGTGCGCATCAGGGCGTGCTCGGCGAGGGCGAGGTCTGCCTCTCGACAGCCAACCGCAACTTCAAAGGGCGGATGGGTGCTGGTGGGTTCATTTATCTTGCGTCGCCTGAGACTGCTGCGGCTACTGCGCTTGCAGGGGAGATCGCGGATCCGCGGGATGGCGGTTCTTTATAAAAATTAGATAGCTTCTGTGATTACTAATACAATGAAACCCATGGGCTACTACTACCTTATCTGGTGTGAAAAATTTTATACTGAGAATTTAATTTTTATATGTGGTATTACAGTAGGGATGGGTTATTTGCCCGTTATCAATTGCACCTAAACCACCGTCTGCCTTTCGCGTGATATGGTCGATTGTTAAAGAATTTCTATGAATATAACCACCACAAATTTTACATTTATTTGCTTTTGAAATTACATCTCGTATGTACACTGCGCTTTTTCTTCCAGAGCTAAAATCTTTTGATGTAATTTCACCGTCGTTTTGATAAATTGTAAGATAGTTAAAATCCTCGCAGGTTGTAACTTTATTGATAACTTGATCTTTCGGGATTCCATTATTTAATAATTCAATTATTTTGAAAAAATAGTTCTTTATGTGGGGATAGCTTTTTTCTGCACTTCTATGTTTCCGGGTAATTTGTTGGACCAAAAAATCATATTCAAGCAGAATAGATTCAAAAGACGCTCTTACGTTAATAAAATCATCAATTTTATTTTTTTCTTCTAGCTCCATGACAAATGAAACGGTGGCAAAGAATGAAGCGGTTTTGTGTCTGCCTTCCTGTGAATAAAAATACACTATTGGGTGCAGTCCGAGAGACGATGGATGCATACTATTTATTCTTTGTGCAACTTTCCGAGTATTATATAATGTTTTGATGGTTTCTTTTCCGTCTTCATCATCACTGAGTATATCTCCAAAGTTACTTTCGATTTTATTTGTAATGTTCACAAATTCTAAAATTAATGGAAGTGTTCTAGGAGAATACAATTTTCCTCCAATGGGAATATCTAAAGTTTTTATTGGTGTTTCCAACTTTGGAGAGAATAAAATATCGTTTACCTCTTCAGCCAACTTTTGTATTTTATCTTGGCTTTCATGAGAAAATTGAGACCAATATTTATAACCTTTCCCACTTCTTATTATTGCTCTAGCAGCAATACAATTTGGTTTTTTTCTTGATTTCAAGAGTTTTAGTTCTGTTGAGTCAATTGGAGCAGCTTGTTGGTTAATTTTAAAAAAAGATGTTTCAGCTTTTCTAACATCCCCCTCTACCCATTGAAGTTGAACAGCCATCGCAGCTAAATTCTTTGCTTTTTGAATAATTCCAGATGTTACTTTATCGGGGTTTGTAAGGGCGAGTTTGTAATCTTCATATGTTCCAATCTTTTTTCTAATAACATTTCTTGTTTTTTCAGCGACATCTATTTGATCATCGGGTATAACCCCATCATAGAACCTTTTTGATATATTACCATCACCATAATCGTTATTTATCCATGCAATTAAGGAACTAAGTCTGTGCGAACCATCAATTGCAAAAAGGTAACCACCCGAACTTCTCCACAAAATGATAGCTGGAATTAAATCACCATTAATGAAACTTTCAATGAATTGAACGATTCTCTCACCGTCCCATTCATTTGTTTCTCTTTGGAAATCGGGTTTTCTCACAGCTGATAAAAAGAAAGAATCACTCTTCAAGTCTTCTATTGAAATCGTTTCTTTTTTCTTTCCTGGGTTTGGTGTTTCCTCAGCTTCAAAATCCTCTCTTGGTATTAATGCATCTAAGTTTACTTTTACCATTATCTTCTCCTTGATACTTTACTGGTGGCGAATTGGATATAAATTGTTCCTATAGGCATTATGTGCTGTTCTGATTTGGAAGCGTGGGCGCTATCAACAGCCAACCGCAACTTCAAAGGGTGGGGTACGGGCGCGTTCATCCATCTTGCGTCGCCAGAGACCGCAGCGGCAACTGCGCTTGCCGGGGAGATTACTGATCCGCGGGGTTCTTAAGTATCTGCAAAATCAGAGAGCTTTGGAGAGTTAAATTCCAATCGAAACTCCTTAGCTCGCTTATCTGCGAGCTTCGCATACTCACAATCAATCTCGTATCCAACATAACTACGCTTCGACTTTATCGCTGCGATCGCGGTCTGCCCGCTTCCCATAAACGGGTCGAGAACGACATCCCCCTCAAACGTATATAGCTGGATTGTCCGGTAAGGCAGTTCCACCGGAAACGGTGCCGGATGCCCGATTTTCTTTGCGGATTCCGACGGGAATGCCCAGATGCTCTTGGTAAGTTCGAGGAATTCATCCCTCGATATCGTGTTCTCACGTTTCAGAGGGTTCTTCCGACCGAAGGTGTTTTTGGAGAAGATCAGGATGTATTCGTGCACATCCCGGAGCGTCGGGTTGGATGCGGACTTCCAGCTGCCCCATGCGGTCGAGGAACCTGCGCTGGACGCCTTATCCCAGATGACCTCGCCTCGCATCAGAAATCCGAGTTTAATCATATCTTCGACGATGAACGCGTGAAGCGGGATGTAAGGCTTCCTGCCGAGGTTTGCAACGTTGATACATGCCCTGCCACCAGGCACAAGGACTCTATGAACCTCACGCCATACTCGTTTCAAGAATTCGCGGTAACTTTCGAGAGTCAAGTCCTCATCGTATTCCTTTCCGACATTGTAGGGGGGGGAGGTTACCATCAGGTGAACGCTGTTATCTGGCAGGCCATCCATCGATTCGGATGATTTTTGGAGGATTCTGTTTAAGGATTCTGGCGGGATCGGATTTTCTACGTATTCGACTTTCTCTTCCTTCGGCAAACTTTCGTACAGCTTGCTCGTATAAAATGCGGTAGAATCATGGTTTGTTCTACCCGATGTTCCGAAAGAACTCGTCTTTGTACCGCGTCTTTTGTTAGAAGTGACCAATTTCATCACCATTTCTTATCAATTCTAGAAACTTTTCTGCTTTTTCCTCATACGACGGTTCTAGATTTGCGATCTCGACGATCTTTCCTAATTCGGACTTTGTTCTCATTCCAGAGAAAAATTCACTATCTTGTCTCAGCAGTTGTATTATAACTTCTTTGAATTCGCCAAAACTATCGAATCGCAAGAATCCATTATCTGGAGTGTTTTTTATATTTTTTCGATTGCTTGGGTTGTCAATGGGATTTGGATTTGCCGAATAAAATCCTTGGATGACACCCGCTTGTTTAAGGTGGTCTACCTTTGAATAATAGTTCTCGCTAATTGGTGTATTACCAATGATGATTATTGGGATCTTAGATGCTTGAAACCCCGAAACCCGTATATTTATACTTTTGCCTATTGCTTTAAGCATACTGTCCGATCTTAAAAGTCCAGGATTTCCTTGATGGGTTGTGTAATCGCCGATACACTCTACAACACCATCTTTGGGATTATATTTCCAGTTCCATATTACAGACATTTTAACTTCTATTAAAAGCAATATATCTTCCGGTTTTTGCACCGTTTTTCTGGTTTTACAGATCGCCACATCTGCAGGAGATCTATTAGTGAGCCCCACCTCATCACAGACCATATTATGAACAGAATATGCATTCAGTTCCTCCGAAATCGGCGTAATAAAGTCTTTTACCCATTTCTCCGTATAACTCCCGATAAAAGTATTTCTACTCTGAAGAGTTGATTTCTTTCCTTTGTAACCTTTCGGCCAATAAGCAAGATACTTTTCATCGTTAGTAGTATAAAATAACTGATCTGGTGTAGCTATCTCTAACATCTTTGTGAAAAAACGTTTTTCTTCTTGTTTATTCCACAAACTTAATTTTGTCATATAGTGTACCCCTATCTTCTCATTTTATTTGAATGCTGCGAAACAATGAGATTACCAGCATGGGAGACGTTCGTTGCGAGAATATGGAATGTCTTCATATCCGCAAAGAGTTGCTTCAGATACTTCACCGTATCCGATTTGGCAAATGCGCTCAGAATATCTGTATCTGCGAAAAACATCAAATTATCCCAAGTTTTTTCCAGTTTCGTGTCCATTTCTTTAGCAGATTTGCCTTCGATCTCCCTGACAATCCCCCTTCCAGCCATAATCTCCTTAAACTCGATTGTGGTGGTGCCGGCGAATTCAACCGCTCTTGAAATCGATATTTTCCCCACCAGGTATAGTTCAATAGCCAGAGAGATCTTCAATTCTGATCTTGTGTTCAATAACACCCTGAAAGCGTCCCTCAATAGATCGGACTTCGAGGGGTAATACCTTTTTTTCACGAGAATGTTGAGCTCCTCGTCCATATTTGATGGAAAATCTACTGTGTCCATTGAGATCACTCAAGCACAATTGGATTTAAAACCTTAAATATTTTTCTTTATGGTGGCAACCGCGCTCTCCAGAGAGATTGCCGGATGCCACCACTCCGTAAAATCGAGAGAGCTTCGGGGTTGCGTTTCACCCGAAACTCATTAACGATGTTATGGGCCTTACCACATAATCTCTTGATTTCTGCATCGATGGAGGGGCATCGTCAGTGATCACAGAACACAGCAGAACCAGAAATTTTCCTTCGCCGCAAAGCTTATTTATAAGCACAGCTTTGAGGTCTGATTGTTTTATTAGCATAGTCGTCCATCACCTCATTTGTTGGGTGCGGTGACCATGTTTTAAAGAATATAAATGTATTCGGAAGTAGAGGTATTCGAAACTACTAAAATCGGGTGAAAGAAATATGCCAAGAAGAACAAGAGATTGGTTTAACCAAGCACAAAGAGATTTGGAACATTCTAAAATGGATCTTATGGAAGAATTTTATGAATGGTCTTGTTTTTCTGCTCAACAAGCA
>JAYELB010000398.1:0-7100 GCA_034717055.1 Methanobacteriota archaeon | reverse complement strand
ACTTGTTGCGGAATAACTTGGAAAAGCCCGGAGAATGGATATCCATGAAAAGGAGCAATATGCGTGGAGTAATGGACGCCTTAGAAGGCAGCATTTCATGGAATTTTATATCGCAACAAGTCTAATAAACTCCCGCCTTGTCTTCACACCACCACAAACTCTGAATAGTCCATCACTGTAGCAACCGGTTCGACAGCGACTGCAATTCCTACTTCCTGGATGGCTGCAATCGAATTCAGTCCGGAGGATACCGAGATTCCTGTCATGCCCGCAACAACAGGTGCACCGAGAACCGGACTGTGAAGGTCTCCGATATTAACGTAATCGATGATGCCTGCCTCTGTTACCCGAGCAAGGATCTTTGATGCTTCGTCTCTGGCTAAATCCGGAACTGCTCGTACATTTGCAAGCAGAAGTCCGTTTCCGGTCTCGACTACATCCAGAACCGAGGTCGTCTTCCATGAGATAAATATCTTCATTGGGTCGATGGTTGTGCCCGCATAAGCAATCAGATCGGTATAGTGCGATGCCTGGTTTTTATCGAACCGCAACATGCCTCCGTAGCTGATGTTGACTGGGATTCCATGTTTCAGAAGAATCCCGTCACACGTTGCACTGCAAATCGTTGCGATCCCTACATGTCCCTCCGGAACCGCGACGGTATGCTCGGATGTACCTTCTTCGATTATTTTAATACGGCAGCTCATCTCGTGTTCTGACAGATACCGAAGAATCTGAAGCGCATCATCGAGATCCTCCTTTTTCATGGTGGTTATGTTTGCAATTACCAGTCCACGCTCTTTTTCGAGGTTAAAATCGATCTGATAGATCATCTCTTCAATTCGAGCACGCATAAACCCGATACGATCATGGACCAATGCCTCTTCGATCTCCTTTCTTCCGCGCTCGGTAATCGTCCTGCCGGCATATCCATGCCCTTTTGTTAAGCCCCGCTCGTCAAGGATGCGCAGGTGGTATCGCACGCCGCGTTCTCCAAGGACGTAACCCTGCTCCATGAGGCTGTCTGAGATGAGCCGTGCACCAACAGCACCTTCATGGGCGTTTATCACGCGCAGTATCGCGATTAGTTTCCGCTGGATCTGAGGATCGTCAGGAACTGTCATGATATCCGGATTCTACGATTTTGGTGTGTGTGTGTGCACGGATGCCGCGGAAACGAACAACAACGGTAGCTAATATGTAATCCCCGAAGTAAACTAAAAGGGGGTATTATACCCACCCGCGAGCCTGCATCGCCTCAACGACGCGTTCGATAGCAACCACGTAAGCAGAACGTCGCATGTTTACGCCGTACTTCTTAGAACCTTTAAGTGTAGCGTGATACGCGGTAGTCATCTTCTCATCCAGACGTTCGTGAACCTCCTCCTCGGTCCAGCAGTACCGGTTGAAGTTCTGCACCATCTCGAAGTATGAGACCGTCACCCCGCCGCCATTACACAGGAAATCCGGTATCACATGAACACCGTTCTCATACAGGATGTCATCTGCCTCCGGTGTGGTTGGACCGTTAGCCGCTTCGGCAACAATCTTTGCCCTGATCTTTGCAGCGTTCTCCCCGGTTATCACATGCTCAAGAGCGGCCGGGACAAGGACATCCACATCAAGTTCAAGCAGATCCTCATTTGTTATGGACTCTGAACCCGGGAAGCCTATGACCGAACCGGTTTTTGCCTTGTGTTCGTAGACCGCCTGAGAATCAAGACCTGCGGCGTTGTATATGCCACCCTTGCTATCGCTGACCGCCACAATCGTTGATCCGAAGAGGGTCTGCCCGAGTAGGGCTGCATGGTATCCCGCATTCCCATAGCCCTGTATCGCAACAGTTGCGCCTTTCAGGTCAATACCGAATTCTTTTGCAGCTTCACGCACGCAGTACCAGCCGCCGCGGGCTGTTGCGTCGGTACGCCCAACAGAGCCGCCGATACACATCGGTTTTCCTGTAATGACGCCGAACTGGTTCTTTCCTGCAATCTTTGAATATTCATCCATCATCCAGGACATGATCTGGGGCGTGGTGTACACATCAGGCGCGGGTATGTCCTGATCGGGTCCTATGAACTGGAAGACTTTGTCAATGTATGTCCGGCTCAGGCGTTCCAGCTCACCCTGCGACAGTTCCTTTGGGTTGCAGATGATGCCGCCCTTTCCCCCTCCAAGTGGTATATCGACGAGAGCACATTTCCATGTCATCCATGCAGCGAGTGCACGGACCGTATCGATCGTTTCATCCGGGTGGAACCGGATTCCGCCTTTGGTCGGACCTTTTACATCGTTATACTGTACACGGAATCCCTGGAATACCTTAATAGAGCCGTCATCCATGCGGATAGGAAGTGATACATGCAGTTCACGCATCGGAACTCTGAGAATCGCATGTGTACCGGAGTCTAAATTGAGAAGGTTTGCACATATATCCAGTTGTTTCTGTGACATTTCGAATGGATTAAGTTTTGCCATATACGTTCACCAGATATTGGTTGGCGGTATCTGATATATAAAAGTATCGGTTGGTGTCCGGATTCGCGGAATGGATCGACCGCATGCAATATGAGATTCCGGGGCTATGGCAGCCGCACCACCCCATCCCCCATCCCCGAGATCCATACCAAAAAATAAAGAACAACGCAAGCAAAGCACGTTTTTAGCACCCTGCCGCAAGCAACGCTTTACTATAAACCCCATATTCATCCATGACCTCATCGAGCAGCATCTCGCGGTACCCGCACAGATCGGTAAGGCGCTCCTGGTGATTTGCAAGCATATCTTCCGCGCTCCAGACGCACTCGCCCGGAACCCGTTCGAGGGTGTGGATGTACGTGTTATATGGGGGTGATGCACCGTCAGCAGGAGTTGCATAAAGTCAAAAGTTTCGGGACTGTACCGTAGGGGGGCATGCATGAATTTTGCCACAAGACCCGCAAGTCAACAAATCTCCGATTACACCCGACCTCGATTGCCCAGGCACCTGCTCCTGAAACACGCCCTCGGCAGTCACACCCGCTTGACCCCGCACATCTCGCGCAGCGTCGCGCCAAGCTCGGACTCCACGATATGACTGACCCCAAGCGTCTTTGGGTGCAGATCGATCTCGACCACGACCGCATCATGCCCCATCTCCTTAAGCGGGAGTACCTGTCGCGGACCGTTGGTGATCGATATCACTTCCATCTCTGAGAGTGGCTCCATCGGAATCGCATGAGGGACTCCTGATATGACCGCGAAATCGAAGTCCTGGTATTTCTCGCCGATGATCTTTCCTGCCACTGTTCCTGCAATCGGGTACTCATCAAGCCCGCCGATCGTCTCGTGAATCTCAACACCGCGCTCGCGCAGGTCCCTAAGGATGTCCACAGCATACCGTCTGATTCGCGGAAGCCCGATCTCGGTATCGAGGTTTGCGATGTTGACGATCTCTGATTTCGACCCGATCTGCTCTGCGCATTCAAAGACCGCTAGAAGGACGTCGGCGAACATGTATGCAGTCTCCTTCTTTGCATTTAAGATGTTGACGCAGTTTTTCCCGTCTTTTAGCAGCTCCATGATCCGCTCTGCAACCTTATACTTGAGATCGCCCCTCGATGGCTCGAGATACTCCTTGCTCGCAGCCCCGTGCTCTTGTTCAAGCCGGGTCGCCTCATGTAATAGCCCCGTCTGCCGCTTAAGCTCGGCATCACCGATGATCCCCACGTCCCGTGCAGCTTCGAGGGTCATGATTACTCCGCGGGTGTTCTCATGGTAGCCTGCATGTACCTCGACCGCGATCACAGGAATATCGGTATCGACATCCTCGATCGCCTGCTTGAGGTCCTCGCCTATGATCATGCTGGTGCAGGTTCCAACAATCCCGATACGCTTCGGATGCCAGAGGTCGATGACTTTTTCGAGGAGCGATGCAAGCAGTTCGCGCCCGCCAAAGACAAAGTCGGTCTCGTCCATCGCGGTCGTGACAACCCGCAAGGAGTCTTCTTCGAGCAGACGGGCGTGTTTGAATGAGCAGCCCGGAGGTCCGTGCAGGATTGCGACGTCGGCATCCAGATCGCGCAGCGTGTACAGAGCAGCTACGATCGCACTCGGACGCGGGTGCATTATCTTAATGTCGTCCATTGTGATATTTTTGGGTACGTCTGGTATTAATATTTGTTATCAGAGAGAGGGTCAATTCATCTGGTGCTCTGACTTCCATACTCCCAGGTCTATCATGTCGAGCTTCTTCTTATGTCTAAATGAGTCCCGAATGTGTAACATGCAATCTCCGTGATCATGATAAGAACTCAGTCAATCATACGACCTATCAATATCAAAAACACATTTAAAATTAATTGTTTCATAATTTTGCATACGAAAGGTTATTAAGGTTGTGTTTCCGTATCATAATTCTGTGATGTCAAAAGCAATATCACTAAGCCGATCTGTATCCCCTGCGCTGGCGATTGCGCACTACGCGATAAATGGGGTCGGAATATGCACAGGGCGGTGATAGCTATAATATTGCGCCCGAATAAACGAGAACAATTCCTTCCGCTGCACGTGGTATTGATTTCCACGGTAGATAAGGAAGGAAATAGGAATATATCACCTTATGCAAATATGATGTCGATATTAAGGTCGCTTGACTCGGTAGCTATTGCATCATGGCTCAGACGAGACGCGCTCGACAACATCCGGGATTCGAAGGAGTTCGTGATCAATGTCCCGTCCGCGGGTCTTGTGGACGAGGTGATGATCTGCTCGAGAAATTGCCCGAATGATGTGGACGAATTTGCAGAGGCGAATTTGAGCGTGAAAGCATTACATAACGTGACTGCACCATCCATCGAGGGGTGCATTACATGGATGGAATGTATGCCCGATAGAGAGGTGACTGAGGAGGGAAAGTACCCAATCACCATCGGAAAGGTCGTACATCTCAAGGTTGGCGATAGATATCTTGCAGAAAATAAGGATATGGATTTTGAGAGAGCACGTCCTCTATCGGTGATGCTTGGCGAGACTGGAATGTACTACACAGTGCCAGCGGGCACTGGAGACTACCGTGAATATGCTGAAATGTTTTAGGAGGTAACTAATGAAGACGATGGCTATACTTGGTTTGATAATGTTGCTCTGTTTCGGATTCCCCGGGATTGCAGCGGCGGACGATTCAATGAATATGACTGGTGCGGTGCAGGATGCAATGGATGCGCTCGGGGTCACGAATGAGACTCCGGGTCTCTGCGTGTTGACCGATGCCGGATACGCGAAGGTTGATGGAGAGACAACACAAGGGTGTATCGAGACAATCCGAAAAGAAACGGGGTGTTCTATCGGAGATGGGAACTTACTGCCGATCCACAGATCGATGGATAAGCCACTCTGGTTTGCAATCTTTGATAACATGACAAAGGACTGCGTTTACGCGGTTTACACGAATGGAGCATTCACTACAGCGACGGAGATCAATATCGCTGAAGAGAATGTAACAACCGGTGACGGCTGGAACACAACAAAGAAGGCGCTTGGATCAGACGCGTTTACAATCGCATGCATTGCGAATGCGTGGGGTTACGGCGCACCTTATGACCTGTTGAAGTGTGCGGAAATCCACAACCACCTCTGTCCCGGACTCACGTCCGGCTACCTGATTGTGGACTACATCCGCGATAATTACCCGCTCGGGCCGGGTGAAAGCTACACATGGATTGGATGCCCGAACTGGTGCAAGGAAGATGCCATCCAGGTTCTTCTGGATTTGACACCTGGAAAGAAAGGCATGGTTGTGAAACAACGCTCCAAAGAACTCTTCGTAAAAGAGAAACCTCTTGCAGGAATTCTCATAATATGGAACGACACAGCAAAATCCGGGAGCGGTGTTGCTTTCCAGTACGATTGGGGGAAGATGTGCAATCTTTCTGACACTAATCTCAGTGATTTCAAGCCACCGGGCGGTAAAACTAATCCTCTATTCTGGACGGTTCGGATAAAGGGTAGTCTCGGATTTATACCATATATTAACCAGTCAGAACTGTTCGTATCACTGGCTTCGGACGAGTTCGCGGTAACTTCCGAACAGCTCGACCGGGTGAAGATGGCAGGAGTTGATCCGTACGTCGAACTTGGGCTCGAGGATCCAGCCGAGGTGCGTGGAGACTTCAACGGCGATGGCGAGGTAACATCTGCTGACGTGCTGATGCTGCTGCAGGCAGCGGTCGGGAAGATAACTTTGTAATGAATGTGAATGAAAACGTGAGGTGAACCGGGCAAGGGTGAGAAATCGCCCAAGTCCGTCCACGTTTCACTCGAGAGGTTATGGTTATACTCGGCACCGCCATAAACTTACATTTTTTATATACAGAACCATAGCACATATTTAGTATGCGGGTAACTACCTTTTAGTTTGAGATATAAATCTCAACTGGTGATCCGCATGATTAAGATTGAGTTCACAGAGGAAGAAATGAAAGCATTGGATTACGAATGATACCATCACATCCTCTCACGTGTTCAGAGTGGAATGGAAGCTCTTTGGTTGAAGAGTCAGAATATAAGCCATAATCACATATGCAAGTTTACAGGGATATCTTCGAACACTCTAACTAAGTATCTTCGAAAATACCAGGAATATGGCATTGAATGGTTGAAAGAAAGTAGGTACTGTGAATTCAGGCGCGATCCGGCGCATCCCGAAGCGAACCTGATGACCGTAAGCGAAGTTACGAAGATACTCGATGCGGGCAATCGGGCGGGATGCATCGAAGCGCTCTTCACGTTTGGGGAAATGCCAGAGGATCACTCCGAAGTTAGAGGATGGATCTAAGATATCGGCTACTCAAGAGTGATCGATTACTTAATCGACCTCTGCGAGATGAGCCCATCCGGAAATTGCCAGCACCCAGACAAAGATCAAATATTGCCCACTATATAAATAGCAATAATCTTGATTAAAGTAACACTCAACACCACCATCCCCCCACACCCCAATGGCACTACCTTAAGCGGATATCCCACCTCCACGTAATTCGTTGCGAGCTTCGTCCCGTGGTTTAGTGAGTAACGGATAGTGTTTACGTCGACGTTTGACGGCACGCGGTTCACTACGTCCG
>JAYELB010000397.1:0-7121 GCA_034717055.1 Methanobacteriota archaeon | reverse complement strand
GCATCTTCTGTTACAATTATGCGTAAATGCGGATGCGATGTTCTTAATTTCTCAAGAAAACGCTTTCCGGCATTACGTTCACAGTCATTCTTCGTTTCACCATCTTGTTTTATGATTGGCTCTGGTGATAACGGTATCACTTCCCTGGAATCCGGGTGAACGATCGCGCCACATAACATCTGATGGTAATATGTAATTTCCCCTGTTTTCGAGTTTGTTTTCGTAGAGCAATGATCGCAATGGATCGTATTTGAAGAGAAATAGCCCGTACCATCTATAGAAAGCAGATAATACCCGTCCATAAAGACCATTTTTTCTAAAACCTTCCCTCTTTATAGTTGACCGAAAATATGCCTAAATGTGGGGCCCATACAGTCCGGATCCACCCCATCCAAGATCGTGCGCATCTGGGTATCGCAAGGTACAGTACCTATCTTATAGACCGTCTTCAAATTATCATCCCCGGATCGCCGCTCTTCATCCCTCGTAGCGCCGGTAACCTCTACAGTCTGCTGGTTGACATCTGTGATGATGCCCTCGATGTTGAAAGTGACCATAATATCCTGGCTTGCCTCGATCAGACCACGAGTGTAGTGCTGCAATTCACGCAGTTCATCTTCAGACGATTTTTGCGTCTCTTCCATATTCTAGTCACCCCTTCTGTTATCCCTGTAATCATTAATCGCCGGTTTCCGGATACTCTGCTACTATGGCTTTCTTTAACAACCAATATTTTCCCTTTAGTCGTATGAAGCCCCCGCAGTAGCATCATCTTCTATGTCAAACTCCATCGTAAAGGTTGCTCCGCCATCGCTCGTGACCTCCAGATTCCCTTGCAACTGGTCTTCAGTGAGGATCTTCACCAGACGGAGACCGAGCGTCTTTGACTCATCGATATCAAAGCCGGCGGGCAGTCCAACACCGTCATCGCTTACCGTCAGATTAATCCTGCCATCCTCTGATGCAGCGAGACTGACCTCGATCTTGCCTTCGTCCCGCCCCTCGAAAGCATATTTCAGCGCGTTTGAGAGCAGTTCGTTGATGATCAATCCGACAGGCACCGCAATCGATATCGGGAATGGGTAATCATCCACCCTGATAACACGGGTAATTCTCATGTCCCCGACCTGATAACTCCGGAGCTGCCCGAGCAACCGGTCCACAAACTCCTTCATGTTTATCTCTGCAAGGTCACTGCCCTCGTACAATTGGGAATGGATGAGTGACATGGTCGTTATCCGGTCCCTTGATTCGGAGAGTATCCCCTTCGTCTCTTCATCCATAGCATTTCGAGCCTGCATATTAAGGAGGCTCGAAACGACCTGGAGATTGTTCTTTACCCTGTGGTGTATCTCCCGCAGAAGCACCTCTTTTTCTCTTAACGATGCTTTTATCCGGTCTTCTACCTTCTTGTGTTCGGTGATGTCAAGCGCCATCCCGACCATACCAATGACGTCACCACCGGAACCGAAGAAAGGGGTTTTGCTTGTGGAAGTCCACACCTCTCTACCGTCTGCTTCGGTGACGAGTTCCTCGATATTGTATCTCGGTTCGCCGGATTCCATCACTTCATGGTCATACGCTCTATGGGCATCCGCCTGTTCCTTCGGGAAGAGATCATAATCTGTTTTGCCTGCTATTTCATCCACAGAAGTTCCGGTCTTATCGGCAAACGCCTTATTTGCTGCAATGTAATTTCCATTCATGTCCTTGAAGTAGATGAGTGCCGGAATGGTCGAGAACAGGGCTTTCTGTTCCTCAAGCAGCTCATCCAATTCCGCAGTTCTCTCTTCCACCTTATTCTCGAGACCTTTACTGTACTCTGCAAGTTCCCTTCCGGATTCTTTCAGGTTGGAGGTCATTGCATCAAACGCCCTTGAGAGTTTTCCGACCTCGTCCTCTGTTCCGGTACCGACTTTGTAATCCAGGTTCCCCTTCATTATCTCATCAGTGCCACGATGCAATTTCACAATCGGGTCTGTTATCGTTCTTGATACCCGGATGCAGACCAATATGCCAAGGAGTAAAAGACATATAAAGACTGAAAACATCGTAGCAGTCAGTCTGGCGACCGATGCGAACGCCTCCTCTTCATCAATCTCCGCCACCAGACACCAGTCCATCGCAGGTATGGGTGCGTAAGCCCGGAGAACATTCACCCCATGATAATTCGTATATAATGCTGCTTCTGATGTACTGGCAAAATGCTCGGGATCAACATCTCGTTTCGGGAGCGTGTCATCAACAAATCTCGATGGGGTTATCATGTAGCCATCCCGGTTCAAGATATATATCTCCCCGGTCTTTCCCAAACCTGTTCTGTCTGTTGCTACCCCATATATTTTTTCTGCGTCGAAGTCTACAAAGATAACCCCTGAGAATTCACCATCTACTATAATAGGTGTTGCTACACGTATGATGTCATCGCCGGTGAATGCCGAGGTACGGGGGTTTGTAGCGAAAATTTTTCCATTCTCTACCCGGAAGAGTTCACTCGCATTTTCACCATTTTTAGCACCCGTATAGTTGGAAACGACCACGGTACCAGTTTTATCCATGACATCGATCCTTGAAATAGCGTCATGCGCTTGTATCGCACTACTTATTCTCAGGTTGACAGCCTCCATACTCCGGGTGTGATTTTTGTTTTCATCTACTACGTCCCTGAAAACTCTCTCTACTGATAAAAGCGCAGTCTCCTGGTCATACTCACACAAAACCGTCCCGATATGGTTCGCTCTTGATTGTGCGGTCGTCTCTAAATTATTGCTGACATGTTCTTCGATGATGCTCGTTGAAACTGTTCTGCCAATCAGGATGGCGGCCATTCCTGTAATCAAAACAAGCGAAACCATGACGGCAAGAAATTTTGTTCGGATATTCATTTATCCATCCTCTCTGTCGATTGGCTTTCTGTTTAAGCCAGCTTCTGCCGTTTTTCATGGCATCATCCAGGTGTGCCATATCGCCCGGGGTTTGATGTCAGTAAACATAAGTACTTCCAGTCTCAAATTCTTCCGCCCGGTCAACCGGCAGACCCATCACCGTCTATGTCAAATTCTATCTTAAAGGTTGTCCCCCTGTCGTTGATCACCTCCATGTTTCCTTGCAACTGGTCTTGCGAGGATCTTCACCAGATGCAGACCAAGCGTCTTTGACTCATCGATATCGAATCCGGCGGGCAGCCCTATGCCATCATAGCTCACCGCCGGATTGATCCTGTCGTCTTCAGGTGCGATGAATGTGTAAGGCTATAAAGTAATGCAAGGAACACAGCAACAACTATTCCTTTACGCGGCCATCACAAGCTCGCAAGGATAACCGGCACATAGAAGAGATGTGTAAAGATGATGTCACTTTTTAAAGCAAAATGAAAATAATAGATTACAAATATATAGAAAGCAATCATAAATCCAAGAACGATAAGTTGGGGCACTTCTCCCTTTTCCAATCGCTTCTTCTTCATTTCACCCCCATCATCTCTTGCTCTATCTATGATTACGCCTTCCGGTTATTCGGTTCCCATTTCAAATTCTATTTTGAAGGTCGCTCCACCATCGCTTGTGACCTCCAGGGTTCCCTGCAACTGATCTTCAGAGAGGATCTTCACCAGATGCAGACCAAGCGTCTTTGACTTGCCGATGTCGAACCCAAGCGGCAGTCCAACGCCGTCATCGCGTATCGTCAGATTGATCCTGCCTTCTTCCGATGCGGTGAGTCTGACCTCGATCGCCCCATTGTCCATCCCGCCGAAAGCATGTTTCAGCGCGTTTGAGAGTAGTTCATTGATGATCAATCCGACAGGCACCGCAATCGATATTGGGAACGGACAATCAGCCACCCGGATAACACTGGCAATTCTCGCATCACCGACCGGATAGCTCTGGAGCAACTGCCCGAGCAGCACATCCACAAACCCCTTCATATTCACCTCTGCAAGGTCTCTGCTTTCATACAACTGGGAATGGATGAGGGACATGGTCTTTATCCGGTCCCGTGCTTCAGATAGTACCTTAATCGTCTCTTTATCCCCGACATTCCGCGACTGCATATTAAGGAGGCTCGAAACAACCTGGAGATTGTTCTTTACCCTGTGATGAATCTCCCGCAGAAGCACCTCTTTCTCTTGCAGGGATCGTTTAATCTGCTCTTCTGTCTGCCTCTCCTTTGTTACGACCCTTGAACAACCGACAATCCCTATTAGATTATGTTCTTCACTCCAGAAAGGCGCCTTGTAAACATCAAAATAGACGAATTCCCCTTTGAGATTGCCAAACTCATCGAATCTTTGCGGTTCTTTTGTTTCCATGACACTCAAATCAGAACTTATGCAGGGCTCTCCGAATGTGTGGTAATCAGGGTTTTCAGGATGGGCTTTCCTCTCCCTCCTGGCAAAGTACATATCATCTTTTCCGATCGGCTCATCGGTGTCTATGGCATTTAACAATATGTCACAGCAAGCCTCATTTACAAAGATGAAATTACCTTCCATATCCTTTGTCCATATAATGTCTGGCAGATTGTCACACATCAACCTGACCATAGAATATAGGTGCTTGTACCGGCTCTCGCTATCCTTGAGCGCATCAGCAGCAGCTTTTAGCTCTGTGATGTCCGAGTAATGTTCGATACGACCACCTTTATAAAGTCCCGATCGGATCGGTTGGCTCCAATGTCTAAGCCAGTATTCTTTTCGGTCTTCTCCGGGAAGCACGTGGCATTCAAAATTTTCTATATATGTATTGTTATCATAAGTTGCAACTACTTTTTGCTTGAAAGTTTCCGGATCTTCAAAAATATCTGTTATCTTGTGGATGAGTTGTCGTTTATCTTTTCCAAGCACATCTTCTCGTTTCAAACCAAAGTATTTCTCTGTTGAACGGTTTATCCAGATAATATTAAATTCGTCGTCGAGGATAAAAATTCCTACATCAGACGTATCAAGTACATCGTCCATCAATGAGCGATATTTCTCTTCACTCTCCAGAAGTGCGCCCTCGGCAGCTTTTCGCCCAGTGACATCAACAGTCTGGAAGACCGCCCCTTTAAACGTCCCTTTCGCATCCATAAGCGGCTCCCATGAAGTTGATGCATACCAGGTACCTCCGTTCTTCTTAACAGCCTTGTATTCGAAATCCTTGCACCCCACTCCTCTGCTGAAGGTGCGCTCAAAGATATCCTTTGCCCGCTTTGCATCATCCTCATGCACCCACTGTAGTACCCCGCATGTAAGCTCATCCGGATCGTATCCTGTAAACTCCTCACAGTTCGGGCTGATATATCTGTTACTGCCCTCTGCATCACTGATCAGAAGTACGCTGGGTGCTGTCTCCACAATCGTTCTGAACCGTTCTTCAGCCGCCCGCAGCCTCTCCTCAGCAACTTTGCGCTCTGTGATGTCTGTCCCGACCGCCCACGAATGCCAGCCCGGTATGGGATATTTCTTAGATAGGTTCGACCATAGTATCGTCCTTGTACTGCCGTCTTTGCAGGTGATGTCCCATTCCATGTTCCTAAAGTTACTCCCGTACTCCACAAGCATCGAGTGGATATGATTCTCGTAATCCTTGTCCGGATAAAGCATTTTGCTGGCTTTTGGGTTATTGATAATTTCCATCGAGTTAAAACCTGTCACTTTTTCGCATTCGGAGTTCCATACTATGATGTTCCCTTTATCATCGAATGCATCCAACATAACCGGCATATTCTCTGCAATCAACTGTAACCTGCCCTCGCTCTCCAGCAGCGCGTTCTCGGCATCTTTGCGCTCGGTAACATCTTCATAAATCGCAACGATTTCACCGGATGGCAGCTTGTAAACATAGTTCTCTCTCCAGCCAGCGTTCATCGCACCCTTGTAAAAAGAGGCCGGAAGACGACCCGGTTCTCCGGTCTGCCATACCCTTTGGAGGACATCAAAGAGTCCGAAATCCACGACCCCGGGAAATGCCTCGAGCAAGCTTTTACCGATCAGGTCATCTCTCTGCACACACTCTATCTTCTCTGCAGCTCGGTTGAAATCCTTGATGATAAAATCATTTCCGCAATCAACTGCCTCATAGACTACTACGGCGTTTCCCATATTCTCAAACATCATCCTATATTGTTCTTCGCTCTTCAGCAGCGCGTCCTCAGCAGCTTTCTGCTCGGTGATATCTGTCGCGACACCTTCAAAATAACCCTTTCCCGGAACTAGAGCCCCTGAATATTGAATCCATACAACAGAGCCATCCAATCTTGTGACACGGCTCTCAAAATTGGTGAACTTGCCGTGTTCACGTATGATATCCAATAGCTCTTCCCTTGTTCCGGGATCTACATAATGTTCGGATGCCACATAATCAGCAACGGCATTTTCCGGGCTATCATAACCGAATATCTCGGCCATACGATTGTTAACCATTAACATCTTGCCGTCTCTAAGCCTCGATCGATATAATCCGACCTGCGTATTGTTATAGATAGTTCGATATTTTTCCTCACTCTCCAGAAGAGCGTCCTCAGCAACTTTACGTGCATCTGCTATCCCCTCGTTATGAAGAGCGATCCCTATGTCAGAAGCCACCTCTACAAGAAGTCCTTTCTCCTCGTCATCTATTGTGACACCAGATGCAAGTAGTACGGCGAGCAGCCCGAATAACCTGCCAGCATGTTCTACACGGATGATCGCAGCTTCCTTTCCGAGACACGCGTCTTTGAAGAAACAGTCTCCACACTTCCTTGATTTATCCAGAACCAGGACCCTCTCCCCCTCCCGCAGTGCATCTCTGATGCAGGGGGGATGATCGCCACTTGTTACATGCTTGCTGAAACGCGAGACATCATCCGGAAAACCCGAACCTACAACCGTTGCAAATCTTTCGCCATCCTCTAGTGAACCGATCCATGCAGCATCATAGCCCCGTGCATCCACAAGTGCATCACAGGATTTCCTGAAGAGGTTATCTCTCTCTGTCTCTGTCACAATCAACTGGTTAATATTTCTGATCGCCTTAAGGACGTTATTCAGATGCTGGATGCGTGCCTCTGCCATCATCCGCTCGATTGCATAGCGTAGTGTGCGTGCCAGCAGATCACCATCCGCCTTGCCCTTGACCAGATAGTCCTGTGCGCCCTTTTTC
>JAYELB010000396.1:0-7137 GCA_034717055.1 Methanobacteriota archaeon | reverse complement strand
ATGACTGTGAACGTAATGCCGGAAAGCGTTTTCTTGAGAAATTAAGAACAGCACATCCACATTTACGCCTAATTGTAACGGAAGATGCATTAAACTCAAATGCTCCGCACATCCGTGAATTGGAAAAGATCGAGGGTGTATGGTGGATGACTGAGCGGGAATTGCTGCTACTGATGCAGGATCCTTTCGAAAGACAGTCTCTGGATGCATGTAATGTCACTGAGCTTGATGGGGGATTCTACCTGGAATATGAGCTACCAAACAGCCCATACAAGCTTTCAAGTGCCAATCTGTTTGTGTATTCCGGAAACGAAACGGTTGCGTCGCATTACCTGCACGATGGAGAACGAGAATGTTTATCCTCTGGCGAACCTTTTGAGACGGTTATTGTATCCGAAAATCCGAGTGATCCGGAAGAGAGGCGCACTGGGTGGTGCTATCTTTTCGATGCAACCGAGGCTGTTACGGATTCTTATGGTGCCGGAAGAGCTGCATTTACGGTGGAAATGGATAAAAGCGAACTTCTTCGGCCATATACCGGGAACGAGACCGCGGAAAAGTCGTATCCTGACATGTCGCTTACGTACTGGAAGCCATCAACATCCGGTTGTGCAGGTCTTGCGGCTCTTTTCTTCATGCTATTTATCCTGTCTGCCGTTGGGACCGTGATCTACGTTGTTGTGACGCGTGAGCCAGCAAAACGAGAAGAGGGCAAAAATGGAGGACCGAATGAAAATGAATATAAAAACTAAAAAGATTCTAACAATCGTGCTGTTACTAATAGTCTCTCTGAGCTTAATCCTGTTTTATCTGCAATCACGACCGATGAATGATCTAACGTGTCGCTATGATGTAACAAGATTGACGACGGACTCTGCCGGCAATGTGGATCCTGTCTGGAGCCAGGATGGCTCGAAGCTATTCTTCAGATCCGGACCTAACATCTGTGTCATGGATCCGGATGGGGGCAATGTGAAAACACTGACACAGGGCGCATATCCTGCACTGAGTCGGGATGGGAGCAGGGTATTTTTCCATAGAATTGTAGAAGAAGAACGTGAGCTATGGGTTATGAACCCGGATGGAAGCGATGAAAAGAGAGTAGTAGCTCTTCCTGTGACAGACGACCAACCTCTGCTTGGATCGGGATGGGGACTGAGTCCGGATGGGGGCAAGGTTTGCTATTACGCACAATATCCGACCGGAAAGACTGCTTATGACCGGCATGAAATTGCGGCAGACATACGGATAATGGATGTAAACAAAGGTAACGAAACGACAATCGTTTCTGGTATCAGCCATACCGATCTCTACAATCCGGATTTGATCTGGAGTCCGGATGGGCAGAAGATACTCTTCCAGGCTTCGCGAGTTTGTTCAAACGAACGTACAGCGGTTAGCATCCGGGTGGTGGATGTGGACAACAATAACACAGAGAAGCTATCAGAAGAAACAGGGGAGTGTTTTGGTGCGAAATGGAGTCCGGATGGGGGAAAGATCGCATACATATCGGACCGTGGGGATGCCGGGCAGGAAGATACTGTTAACATCCGGATAGTGAGCCTCGGTGATGATGACGACGAGCCGTTTACAGAAAGTCTGGCATTTAAGACTGATCTCGCGTGGAGTCCGGATGGAAACAGGATAGCTTACATATCCCGGTCAACAAGGGCGTATTGCTATTCCGGGAAGACGGATAAGAAGGAGGATAAATCGGAGATATGGGTGATGAACTTCGATGGAGGCGGTAAAGACCTGTTACTGAGCATTCTCTACAATTGCGGCATGATGCATGACTTAAAATGGAGTCCCGATGGATCCAGGATCGCTTTTGTGTGGGCACCCAATGTGAAATTCGGTTTGGAGAAGACAGACATATACATGATCGATGTGCCTGCAATGACTGCGGACGGAGGGGGTGAGATCAAACGACCGACCGAAACATCACCAACTTCGGAGGTTTATCAAACCCCGGATAATTTAACAGACGAGTCTCTGGCTATCGAGATTCCGGATCGGATAACCGGAGAAGAAAGATCGCTTGTGCAGATTGCACTTAAAAATATGACTGTACAGGAGATGATGAGGGGAAAAGAAATTAACATAGGCGCGGTAAGCCGGATCAGTGGTGGTGAGACAGATGAATACGGAAAAGCGAGTTCTTATGATTTACCAGGGGTGCAGATATACATCGGAAGTAAAGACTGGGCAAGCATTATAGAGATAACCCCATTAGTTGATCTGAATGAGGGAAAGGTTGTACGCATCCTGGAAAACACATGTATAAAGCCTGCACACCCTGTGGGTCTAACTGAGAATGAAGAGTCTAATGCGATACGAATAGCTCTTGATGACCTACAGGTCAAAGAAAAAATAGCCGGCAGGGAGCATGAGATTGTCCTTGTGACGGCTTTTGAGAACTTGATGACTGGCAAAAGAGTTGGTCCCACGCAAGTGCTGATTCATGTAAATGGGACCAATACGGCTTATTCTGTAACCGTTAACTTAACAGAGAATAAGGTAACCGAAGTCGGGGAACAGATTTGGTTAGAGTAGCAAAAACCACGGTTGGGATTAGCATTACGATGAAAGGACTAAACAAATGGCATCATAGGTGAGGCGATGCATGAGAAGACGATGCATATTGAGAGTGATTGTCGCAGATATGCCGACAGGGGATGTTATACATCCAACTGATCATTACAAGATATAATAAAAGGCGATAAAAATGAACGAAACAGAAGTAAAGACAAAAACACGAAAACAGCGGCGATTCTTAACCCCAATTGCAATCATAGCCGCATTTTGCGTGTTGGGGTCCACAGCCAGAGCGTTCACAGGGGATGCAGACAGCATGGACTGGCTCATCCCGTGGAACATCGATGGCTGCTGGAGACTGATTCTAATCTCCATGCCCCTCGTGATAATCATTGGCTATATGTCCCGAAGCTGGAAAGTGGGTATTGCTGTTGTCGGTATGCTCTGGGCACTGACACTCTTCGAAACACTCTTCGATTTAGGATTTGGGTTTTACATAAGGAAACCGGAATCAATCGAACTTGCTGTAAAGATTGCGTTTGCGCTTTGCTGTGCACTCGTTGGAGCACTGAGCGGATACGCAGGAGGCTTGACAGATGAAGACAAAGACTAAAAAGATTCTGACAATTCTGTTGCTGCTTGCAATCGCATCCAGAGTAACTATATTTGCTCTTGTGACAATGCAATCTCCTGTGAGACAGGCGATCACGCAATCGAAACTGGACGATCTGATCGCAGCGTCCGGCGGAACAAGACTTACTACAAATCCAGGTCCGGATGAGAGCCCTGTGTGGAGCCCGGATGGAACAAAGATATTCTTCGAAACACGACCTGATGTCGGTTCCGGACGCTACAGTTCGAAGTGCTACATTGCGGTTATGAATGCGGATGGAAGCGATGTAACAAGGCTGGCAAACGGCACAAATCCGGTGCTGCATTCTGGCAAGGTCTACTTCGAATATTATGACCCCGTATACACCGATCTACTGGTAACTGAGGTAATGGACCTGGATGGCGGCAATAAGGAAAAGCTCCTGTCCTTGAATGAGCGAACACATCTGTTTCAGGCGATAAGCCCTGATAGAACAAAAGTGTGTTATTGTACATACTATGAGACCGGTTCATACCTCGTGTGGTGGAAAAATGGAACTGTGACAAAGGAAAAGGGTGATTGGAATATCGACGGGGGCAAATATGACGATGCTCGGCAGAGCGGGGAGCTGCGCATGGCAGGTCCGGAGATGCACTCAGACATCTGGGTGATGAATCTCGATGAAAGTAGCAAGGTAAAACTCGCATCCGGTATTGAAAGCAGTAACTGCCCGCCGCAACCAGAGTGGAGTCCTGATGGGAAGAAGATATTCTTCTTAAACCCTGCGATATCTCCTGAGACCCGCATCGAAAATATTGACATCTGGGTGATGGATGCGAATGGTGGAAACAAGAAACAGCTAACAGACCGTCCCGGCTACGATGCAGATCCGGAATTGAGTCCGGATGGGGTAAAGGTTACATACATATCAGAAAATCAGGACAACTTTGATATATGGATGATGAACCCTGATGGGAGCGGCAAAGAGCGATTGACAGAAAGTCCAGGCGCCGATGCGGATCTTGAATGGAATCCGGATGGGCAGAAGGCTGCTTATATCTCGCGGTCATCGAATGGGTATCTGTACAAAACGGAGCACGATTTTGAGGATAAATCCGAGATATGGGTAATGAACAACGATGGGAGCGATAGGGAACTATTGCTGAGCATTCCGTATCCGTATGGCGTGATATGTGGCATCGAATGGAGTCCTGATGGCTCGAAGATGGTCTTCGGATTTCATCCGAATTACGGGAACGATGATATCTATGTGATAGATGTGCCGGAAAAACCAGAAAAGGAGTAAAACAGAGGATGGAATGAATACAGAAACTAAAAAACTCTTAGCTATAAGCTTGCTGTTGCTAATAGGAGTTGTATGTGCAGTAGATGTGCTCGATTTATCCTTACAGACGCCAATGTGCCATCCAGAGAATGATAACTCGACTGAGGATTTTTTATTCTTTGAGATCTGCATGCTTCCCCCGGAAGGGGGAGAACCTGAATGCCAATATCTGGTGGGGGCAAGTTTTCTGGATTTCCCTACCTATTATTTCGACGAAAGTACTGGAAGTCTACATACCGACATAGCTCCGGATCCGTACGATATTGAGTTTAATGAAAGCTTAAGATTCATTATTGGCGAATCCGCCATAGGGCGCAAATCCGGTGCGTGTTCTCATCTTGAGCCTGTTTACGAGGTGCCCTACTCCTTTTACTTAAGACCCGGATCCGGGCATGGCTAC
Source organism: Methanobacteriota archaeon (assembly GCA_034717055.1). Lineage (GTDB taxonomy): Archaea > Halobacteriota > Methanosarcinia > Methanosarcinales > Methanogasteraceae > Methanogaster_A. Next base: position 2,262 of record JAYELB010000396.1, on the reverse strand, counting down.
TCGACAGACCTGCATGCCGTAGGGGAAATCGACGTGATGAATATCACCAGGATAGGTCTGCTTGTTATCCATTTCGATGAGCAGGACATTAGATTATCCCCGGGAGATGATTGGAGCAAGCAGGTCGGGGTCTGTGGTGAGCGAATCTGTATAACCAATCATGGATTTCTGGACAAGAGTACCAACAACAAAACTTCAAGAACACGACGTCCATTAGATTAGGTTTCCGAGATTTACCCGGACGGTGCATTACTTCTCGATGATCGTCTCGTCGATCTTCATGCCGAAGTGCCGCGCCGAATCCTCGAAATGAACGAGCACCTCGTCACCGACCTTGAGATTTGCGATCGATATCGGAAGCCCATCCGCGCCTACGAGTTTTATCGTCTCAGCATTCTGCAAGATCGTTGTTATCATGTTCCCATCGACTTCAGCCTTGACAAGCGTCAGAGGTCGCTTCTCGATCTTAACCCTACCGACGATCCCGTCCCTCTGCTCTCCCTTCGCATTTACGATGATCACGTCATCGCCGGCAGAGAGTTCTGATAGGTACTGCGTCTTCTCGCCGACCTTCGCATAAGCATGTACTGCACCCGCATTGACCCTGAACGGACGTGATGCAACATACGGGCTATCCTCTGCCTCGGATTGTATCAGGAATAGTCCATTTGACTGCGACCCGACAAGCATCCCCTCTCCAACCGACATCAGCGAGCAGGTGTCCACGCAGACACGGTCGCCCATACCCCTGGGTTCGACCACGGTCACCCGCGCGACCTGAAGCGGTACCGTTGGAATGCCCGAGCGTTCCACAACGCCAACGATGTGCTTGATCTCTGACGGATCATCGGTATCTATAAGAACACCGTCCGCACCATGCTCAAGCGTCTCGATCGCGAGTTTTGCCTCATCCGCGTCCTGAACTCCGGCTATGATCGCAACGTTTTCGTCAAAGAGTCCTGCAATCATGTTTTCAAGCGGGATAACCTTCCAGTCAGTTCCTACAGCGATCAGGTAATCGCAGACCTTGCCGAGTTCGACCGCGAACTGTTCGTACAACTTGTCGCGGATGACCACGTATCCGGCAACCGTCTTTCCTTCGGAAACCAACTTCTCTGCCGTGATGATATCCATCGATCCGGTTAAATCGGTTGGAAGTGGCTGCGTTCCATCACCTTCCCCGTTTATGCCGACCACCACAATATCAGGCATGACCTCCTCTGCAACCGGGGATGCCACCAGGATATCGCCAAGTTCCCGCACCTTCCCGACACGACCAACTGATGCGAGCACGCATTCCACACCTGATTCAAGACTGGTGGTAATTCTTTGCTTCTGCGCATCCCAGTTACCGGTGTCTGCTTTAATCCATGCGGTCTTTGTGCTCATGATGGACCCGCTGGGACTCGAACCCAGGGCCTTCGCCTTGCAAAGGCGACGATCTTCCAACTGATCTACGAGCCCGTGCCATCACACTATGATGTGCATTGATTTAAAGGTATCTGGACTTATGGGTTGCCAGCTTACTATGGTTTTGTTCAAAATATATGACTACCGATCCAAAAAAAAACACTTTTCAGAATTGCAGCAGTTGCAATGATGGCGGGATCGATCTTGCCGATCGGAGCGCCAACTCGATTTCGGATCATGTGAATGCATCGCGATCGCGATATGGTACTGTTCGGGTGGGAGATGCGCATCCCAACGGTGCTATTATGACGCGAGGGGGTTTTGTGGCACTGTCCAATTTTCTAGTGATAGGATAGAATACCCCTAATCAGAAACTTTTTAACTATAATAAGTGAATATATCCATGGTGATAGTAAATGACCACTTTGGATTATGCTGTATTGAACCTTCAGTATATGAGCTCACTCAGTTATAGTTTTGAAGAGTTCTCGAATGATCTTGAGTGCACTGCAGACGGGATATTTCGCAGAACTGTTCCACCTCTGTATCCGGAATGTGGTGTACTTATGAACCGAAACGGCTACAACACGTACTGTAAAAAGTACCTCGGTAGCATCAAGATGGGGCGGTATCTCTGTCCCTGTTGCGGTGAACCTCTCGAAGAAGACCATAGTTTCTGGGAGGCACCAAGAAAGCACCCTGCGGGTGCAAATCAATTGTAGCTTTGGCTAAGCATCGGGTGGTTCCAATCGGGTAATTTGCATCCGAAAACTTCGTTTTCCTTTGGTGGCCCCTTCTCATAGTACACGAATGTCATTTTTTCGCCGCAATTTGGGCATGTTGGCGCCCATT
>JAYELB010000395.1:0-1554 GCA_034717055.1 Methanobacteriota archaeon | reverse complement strand
TCTACTGTTTATGGATTAGATATGTCTCTACTACGATAATAGTATCCTACACAAGTATTGAGCTAAAACTCCGGAAGTGTAGCAAGACGAGCTTGTGCATCGCCGCGAGACTTTTTAATTTGTTCTGGTCGGTTGAAAACGTGGCGCCAACCCGGCAAATACGTGTATGATTACATGGGTGTAATCAGTGAAATCGGTGTTAATCTGTGGCTAAAATAGTATCAGCCACAGATTAACTCAGATATCCATCATCATCATCAGCCGCCCCCACACCCACACACACCACCATCGCCACGCTCTGCCTGCAGCCACCAGCACCGCGATCACGGACACGGATCGGGTCATGCTGCCACCTCCTCAACCTGCAGAGCCATCCCAATTCTGTGCATCACGCATCACCTCCCGGATCGCGAGCAGATTTAGTTTCGACTGCGGTCGTACCTTCCCATTTTTCGGGTCAAGAAACAGGATGTTTTTATTGATCATGAACTGCTTTTCAGGTCGGTGCCCCTCAAAATTCACAATGTCCCGGTCTACGAAATCCTTTAGTATTCCAACAACGTGTTCTCGCTCCACAGCATATTTTTCATCCTCTAACATCACTTGCGGCTTTACGTAACCAAGCAAATCAAGCAAATCCCTTAGCTGACTCACCCTTATGTTAAGAGCATCCTCACACTTTTCTTTCACATTCCTGCCTCCAAACTTCCGGTTTATCAACTCAACCAGACATACGGGCTTTCCGCCGCAGTATTCCCATGCCAGACTCTTCTCACCATCGGTAAAACCATTCTTCTCCAAAAACGCGGTTGTCGTCTCACGATCAAAATCATCCACCAGCAGATACCTGCACCTGCCTTCCAGCATCGCCTCGCTGTAAACTCGCTCGATGAAGAGTGAATCGGATGAGATCACGAAGACATGCGCCAGATGCAACTCCTTTGTCAGTCGGATAAAAAAGTTGAACAATTTGTAAATCAGAAATCTATCGATCTTCAAATCCCCTATCACCTGCAACTCGTCAATCACAAGCACAGGATTCTGATCGTTTTTGTAAAAAGCTCGAAGGACTGTTTCTATATAAACAAAAGCGTCTTCTACCTCTTTTTCCTTGAATAACTTTAGAAACAGGTCTTTTGGTATTGGAATTCCGGAGTAGCTCTCTGGCAGAACATTCACCACAGGTTTGAGAAACTCCTTTATCCGCTCATATCTTGCCTCGTGCTCTACGTCAAAGAGAACTCTTATGAATTCATCGTAATTGCTGATGAGCCTTCCTCTCAGGTTTATATAGAACACTTTCTGGCTTTTGGGCAGGTTTTTTATCAAATTAGTGATAAGTTCCGTCTTTCCGCTGTTGATCGGTCCATAGACAAACGTGATCAAGGATGGCTCGGAATCCAGGATATCCATGATCTCTTTCGTCTCTTGTTCCCTATTATGAAATTCGATTCGCCTCATTGTTACCCTCCTAATCGATTCTCCATATTATCATAAATGGCTTCCCTACAACCTACCTGCGCCCCAGCTTGTGCCGTGACTCACCCCTTATTC
>JAYELB010000394.1:0-1563 GCA_034717055.1 Methanobacteriota archaeon | reverse complement strand
GGAAGATCTTGGCAATTCTTTGAGTCCATTTATAAATGACCTCCCCGAACTACGAAAAGAATACCACGAAGCTAGAAAAATCTCGGAAATGCCGATTGCTGATGAAAAGCGGATGGATGTTCTGAAGGATTTTGTACAAGTTTTGGAATCGAGCAAATCGCCCGGTGAATTGGTTTGCGCTCTTCAATCTATTTTGGGTGCAGATGTGCAGGTGGAAGCAGTCTACTGATGCCTGAAAAAAATACAAGCCATTCTTGACGCCATGGCAATTTTGTCATGCAGTTACTTCCATGACTCTCGCTTTTATATCCACTGAGATTGGAAGGTTATCTTTTTCTAAACTCTCTAAATAGCACTCTATTGCTTCTTTTATATTTTCCAACGACTCTTCTATTGTGTCACCTTGTGAATGACAACCGGGTAATGCGGGGTAACTTACGTTATACCCCCATCTTTCAAATCCTCCTCGATAATTATTTTGAATTTCATTTCCCAATCGCCTCGTTTCATTGGTGGTATGATGCTTATAGATTACTTGTGCTTATGATATCATAGTATTTGCGGTCTGGTGGAGCGGTCGTGCAGCTCCTCGCCGCATATTCGTGCTGTGCGTGCGCAGTCGCTGGTGAGCCGGGCGGCGGGAGAGTCTCGTGGTGTCGCGACGGATGCGAAGAAGTGGAGAGGAGAGCGAGGGCAGGCAGGGGCGTGTGTGTGGGCGGCGGGCGAACGCAACAGACGAAATCCCCACAACCGCCAGATTAAAACATCTCACGTAATCGCTTAATCTCAACTCCGTAGTTCAATGCCGCCGCTAAAACTGGTTCTTTTGACAGATGGCGATCTTCTGACCATAATATCGACGATCCAGATACGATGCTTGCTGCCAGATGGACAGCATCAGCAGCATATAAATTATATTCGATCTCAAAACTCTTTGCCATGGGAATCGTCCCCGAAACCGGGATCAGTCGAATTGCCCCCGTGCCAGAGAGTTCCATGATAATCTCATAAGACGCCTCGATCTTCTCCCGGGGATATTCAACCTTTGTAAGCCCGCGAACAACCTCAAGCGCAGTCCATTCACTGGTCACCGCATCCGTTTCCAGTTCTCTAATCTTCCCATAGATCTCCATAGCCTCCGATTCGTACGGTTCTCCCTTTTTGAACCATTTCACAACGACCGAAGCATCGAGATACTCACTCATCAATCTTCCTCTTCACGCGAAGAAAGAACTGCCTCTGTGACACTCCGGAAGTTCTCTGTATCCAGCCTTACTGAATTGATCTTCTTTTCTATCTTCGAAAGTCGGTATTTCCTGATGAGAAGATGAAATGCCTCGTTGATGGCATCGTTTTTACTTGGGAAGATCTTTTCATCAACCATATGGTCAAGTTCATCGAGTATGAAAGGTGTCGTATTTATATTAACCTGTATTACGCTGTTCATCGTTTCACCTTGTGCTATGCTTTGGAGGTCATGAGGTATAACTTTTCACCGATCAAAACTGGCTCTCTGGTATCTTGAGTTGAAGTGAACTTATAACCCATCTGGAAAAATCGGAA
>JAYELB010000393.1:0-7241 GCA_034717055.1 Methanobacteriota archaeon | reverse complement strand
ATCGAAAATTGTCAACACCGCCATGCATATCTTTATAGATTTATGGGGTACCTTTGTGAGATGATGTTATATAAACGTATTTGCTTTGCGGGGCGGTTCACTCAATTTTTCAAAATGAGAATTGCTGGGTCTGATCCGATGATGACTGCTGTTATGAATATGGTATCGCCGCAGCATACGAAAGCGCTCCAGCGCGGGAAGCTTCCTGATGCGTGTGTTGAGCTTGCTTAAGGGGATACAGAAAAGGATGGGGTGAACTACGGGTATGATATGGAATGAAACTGTGTGAAATTGTATGGATAATGAAAATCGGAGAGGACGTTAGTTTATTCTTTGGATTTGCAGAGTATTTTGAATTTCTTCTGGTCTGTTGGAGAACATGACACCAATACTGTAACACAGGTACGATTGGACTTCCGGAATCGGTGAAATCGGTGTTAATCTGTGGCTAAAAGTTTTATTTACCACAGATTAACAGTATAAATAGCTTTTTAGATATATAGTGTCACACTCCGGCAGTTATGCTTACATACGACAATCCAATGTACCTGGAAAATAATAAAAGTCCCTACCCGAAAACCGTATACTTTATCTAATCCCAGTATCGAATAGTATCCCATCAAGAGGAGGAAAACAACGTGACCGATATACCCATCTCCGGCGCAAGAGCATTGATTAACTGCCTCAAGAATGAAGGGGTCGATACGATCTTCGGATATCCGGGAGGTGTACTGCTTCCACTGTATGACGAACTGTACGACTCTGACATCAACCACATCCTTGTGCGGCATGAGCAGTGTGCGGCACATGCAGCAGACGGATATGCGCGTGCAACCGGCAAGGTCGGGGTGTGTCTGGCAACGTCGGGACCGGGCGCAACCAATCTCGTTACAGGCATCGCAAATGCTTATATGGACTCAGTACCAATCGTTGCGATAACAGGGCAGGTTCCAACTCCCATGATCGGAAACGATGCGTTTCAGGAGGCGGACATCACAGGGATTACTCTTCCGATCACCAAACACAATTATCTGGTAAGAGACGTACACGATCTTCCATGGGTCGTCAAAGAAGCGTTTTATATAGCGTCCACCGGAAGACCGGGTCCGGTTCTGATCGATCTTCCAAAAGACATCACGACCGACGAATTCGAGTTCACATATCCAGAAAACACGCACCTGCCCGGTTACCATCCGGATGTTGACATCGACGCCGCCGCTGTGAAACTTGCTGCAGCGATGATTCTCGATTCCGAGTGTCCGGTCATCTATGCGGGTGGCGGCGTCATCATCTCGAATTCATCGTCAGAGCTTCTCAGACTTGCAGAAACGATCCAGGCACCCGTGACAACGACTCTGCTTGGAATCGGAGCATTTCCGCAGTCCAATTCGTTGTCGCTTCGAATGCTTGGAATGCATGGCACTAAATACGCTAATTACGCAGTACAGGAGTCGGACCTCCTGATCGCTATCGGAGCAAGGTTCGATGACCGGGTCACAGGAAAGATTGACGCGTTCGCGCCATGTGCAAAAGTCATCCACATCGATACCGACCCGGCTGAGATCGGGAAGAACGTGAGAGTCGACCTACCGATCATTGGGGATGCTAAAATGATTCTACAGTCGCTAAACACCCACCTGCAGAAGATGCAACCCCGGTCCGGTGCATGGCTCGGGAAGATCGATGCATGGAAGAAGAAGCACCCGCTGAGCTACGTTCAGAGCGACGAGGTGATCAAGCCGCAGTATGTGGTCCGGGAGATACACAAAGCCTGTCCCGATGCGATCATCGTTACCGAGGTCGGGCAGAACCAGATGTGGGCAGCGCAGTACTTCCAGTTCGAAAACCCCAGAACATTTATCACATCGGGCGGGCTTGGCACCATGGGCTACGGATTTCCGGCGGCAATAGGCGCAAAGGTGGGGTGTCCGGACAGGACTGTTATCGATATTGCTGGCGACGGCTCATTCCAGATGACATTGCAGGAACTTGCGACCGTCTCCAAAAGCAAGATCAAGGTGATCGTTGCGATACTTAACAACAGCTATCTCGGGATGGTGCGGCAGTGGCAGGAACTCTTCTTCGGCGAGAGGTATTCATATACCGATATCTCGCAGAGCGTCGATTTCGTGAAACTGGCAGAGGCCTACAATCTTGTTGGGCTCCGTGCAGAGAAGCCATCAGAGGTGCCGGCGGCGATATCAGAGGCATTGTCAGCAGACCGCACGGTTGTAATCGATTTCGTGGTCGATCCGATGGAGAATGTGTTCCCGATGGTTCCGGCCGGTGCTGCGATCAATGAGATCCTCGATCCGGGGGCGGTTGCATGAGGCATACGCTTGCAGTGCTTGTCGAGAACAAACCGGGTGTGCTTGCGCGTGTTTCAGGACTCTTCAGCAGACGCGGGTATAACATCGAGAGTCTTGCTGTTGGTATGACAGAGAATCCTGATATATCGAGGATGACGATCGTTGTGGCAGGCGATGACCGGGTACTTCTGCAGGTGACGAGTCAACTTTCCAAACTGATCGACGTGATCTCGATATCCGATCTCCCGCCGTCCGAATCGGTTGACCGGGGACTTGCGCTCATTAAGGTTGCTGCCGATACGAACACAAGAGCTGAGATCATGCAGATCGCGGGAATATTCCGTGCAAAGATCATAGACATCGACGCAGAGACCTTGATAATCGAGGTCACAGGCGACAAAGGTAAGATCAGGGCGATTGAGAATATGCTTGGTAGATTCGGGATTAAAGAAGTTGTAAGAACCGGAAGAGTAGCATTGCACCGGGGAACAAAGACCGTAGGAGGAGAATACAAATGATTGTAAATTTCAGAGTAACACAGGTAGAATCCAAGATATATGTGGATCCGGAAGAGGTTAGAAAGCAGAAGAATGTCAACATCAACTATGACATTAACCTGAAGAACACGACAGTTGTGTCAAAACCGACACCGTTCGGAGAAAAAACGATTTTGAGGGTTGAGTATGCGTTCTCAATCAATTATCTAAGCCCGAATGTAGGTCACATCAGATTTGAGGGGTATTCTGACTATTACTCCGACGAAGACGATCTGAATCAGATCAAAATCGACTGGGATGCCGGGAAAGCCCCGTCCAAGGTCCAGAACCAGATCGCAAACACGATGGTGTCCAACCTTGCTCCGCTTGCGATCACGCTCTCTTCAAAGCTCGGGCTTCCGCCCGCAATGCCGCTTCCAGCGATCAATTTCCAGCAGAAGCAGGCGGGGAAACCAGAGAAAGTGGAGACGATGTATCACGGGTGAGGTGGGGTGTTTGAGTTCGGATATGGCGGAGTTACGCAACATGCCGATACTAATATGAGTGTTACAGGTAGAAACTATAATAATTAACTCCGTAATATCAAATGATATAAAAGTGCCTGTTAGAAACGTGCACATCTCTGACGGGCGCGGGGTATAATTAGTGGGAAAGGATTGGTAGAATAGCAGAGAATGACAATAAGACTCAAGAAGAGCCTCTTGCATGTGTGTTGTTAAGCACCCATGAGAGCCACCTGCGCTTAGCATCTCCCTACTATCTTTACCCAAGCGTACTTACTCGAGCATGTGCTTTTGCTACTTTATTGTTCGATGAGAAGTTGCACAACCGTTGAGACGGCTTATGATTAAAAAATATTTATCTTAGTTTTCAATATATTTGATTTTAATATCATTAAGTTTACAAGTATGCAGTTGCAAGGAACTCCGGAGGTCACGAGTGATTGCAGGGCAACCTTTAAGATGGTGTTTGACATCTGATGACTGATGGTTAATAGATGAGTGAAGTGGCACTTACGCCCAAGAAGGGTCGGGTCCTGCCGCAACACCATCTGCAGAAAGGATTATATGAAGTTCGCGGAAGTTTGCTATAGGAAGGTGCAGAAAGTAAGATGGATAAATCGATATCGTTGCGGGAACTTGTTGACGTTGGTGTAGTTCAAGCTATTCAGGATAGCTTTGCAAGGACCGTCGGGGTATCTTCTGTAATTTTTTTGCCAGACGGTGATGCATTAACGCGTTTTAGCAATCCAATCAAATTTTGCACACTGATCCAATCAACGAAAGAAGGGCGACGGCGATGTTTCCAATCATTCGCAAAGATGAGTGTAAAGGCCGTTGAGTTAAGCGAGCCTGAAATTATGTACTGCTTCGCGTATGGTGCTCATTTCGTCGCGCCTATCATTATCGATGGTGAGCGCAAAGCAACCATGTATGCCGGTCAATTCAGGCCTGAGACGTTCTCACCCGAACAATTAAAAGAACTCGAGCAGATCGCGGTGGAGATCGATCTGGACCCGGAACTGCTCGTCAAAGAGGCGAAGAATATGCACACGGTCGGAGACGCGGTGGCTATGGATTGTTTACACTCGTTCTTCCGAACAGTGAAGGTTATTGCGGAACTTGGCGCGCAGGCAGTTGAACTGCGCCAGACGAAGGATGCGTTGCAGGAGGCGTATGATGGACTGGAGAGCCGTGTAAGAGAGCGTACCGCCGAACTTGCGAGAGTGAATGAGGAACTAAGGCAGGAGGTTGCTGAGCGAAAAGCCGCTGAGGATGCGCTTCGCGAGAGTGAGGCTAAGTACCGCCTGTTCACAGAGACCTCCAAGGATGCAATCCTATCGTTTGACATGGATGGGCGCATCACATACGTTAACCGAGCTGCGATGGAACTGGGCGGGTATAGTGAGGAAGAGGCACTACAGATGAATATCATAGACATCTTACCCGAAGACCAGCTCTCCGGATTCTATGAACGTTATTCTATGCGTACTGCTGGTGGGGTCGGGATTTTCCTCTACGAAACGGATTTCATCAACAAGGCAGGAGCGCGGCTATCAGTGGAGGTAAACTCCGTGGGGATTATGGGGGATGGTGAACCAACGGGACTATTTCTTGCCTGCCGCGACATCACCGAGCGCAAAGCTGCTGAGGATGCGCTTCGCGAGAGCGAGGCTAAGTATCGCCTGTTCACAGAGACCTCCAAGGATGCAATCCTATCATTTGACATGGATGGGTGCATCACATACCTTAACCGAGCTGCGATAGAACTGGGCGGGTATAGTGAGGAAGAGGCACTACAGATGAATATCATAGACATCTTACCCGAAGACCAGCTCTCCGGATTCTATGAACGTTATTCTATGCGTACTGCTGGTGGGGTCGGGATTTTCCTCTACGAAACGGATTTCATCAACAAGGCAGGAGCGCGGCTATCAGTGGAGGTAAACTCCGTGGGGATTATGGGGGATGGTGAACCAACGGGACTATTTCTTGTCTGCCGCGACATCACCGAGCGCAAAGCTGCTAAGAAAGAGCTTCGCGAGAGCGAGGAGAAATACCGCACTTTGATCGAGAATGTTCAGGATGGTGTGTTCCTCCTCAGGGACGGGGGGCTTACGTTTGTGAATGAGGCATTTGCCAGAATATCCGGCTACACTGTGGAGGAAGTCCTAGGAATGGGTTTCGGGGAACTTGTTGCGCCCGAGGATCGGGGCATGGTTGCTGATCGCTACGCCCGGATGATGGCAGGGGAAAGCATGCCTGAGGAATACGAGTTTCATGGTATCCGGAAGAACGAGGATGCGCGAACCACAGTTCATGTAACTGTCAGGCTCATCGAGTACCAGGGCAAGCCGGCAGTGATTGGAACGGTAAAAGATATAACCGGGAAAAAACAGGCATAGGATGTGCTCTGAATATCCTAGAGCTAGTATAAGGATCTCTTTGGCAATAGGATAGGTGGGCTCGTGATGCACCGGCTGATCGTGGATGGGGCTGGCGATCCGGTCGAGTAGATTCTTGAGAAAATCAACGATGTCACTGATAGTATCCTATCGCGGAAGAGCGCGGATATGGGGGGTGAAAGGTAACCACTTAGGTATGTTGATTGGTTGCCCAATTTCGATTCTGTACTTTCTAGCAAGAAAAAAATAACCGCGGGGTGCGCAGAGAAACTCTAGAAGTGTTTAACCGTTTATTTCCTCTCCGAGTGCTCTGCGGTTAAATTTCCGGTTTGGTTACAGTACCACACACGTCCCGAGTGGTTCCTGCATAGTGAAGTCCTCTGATGGTTGTTTTAGGGTATGTGTTTAGCTGGGGTGAAAAAACCACGAGATTACACGAGATTAACACAGAAATCCGAATCTTTTTATTACTTTCTGGTAACGTCAGATTGTTTTACGCAACCACAACTGCCATAATGGAGCACTATCTATCTGAAAAGTCGTTTACACCGATAATCTGGGTCCATCTGCGTTAATCTGTGGCTGATACTATTTTAGCCACAGATTAACACCGGTTTCACTGATTACACCCATATAATCATACCCGTATTTGCCGGGTTGGCGCCATCTTTTCAACCGACCAGAACAAATTAAAAAGTCTCAGAAATCTTGTGAAAATCCGTGTAATCTCGTGGTTCCTACCGTATAGTACCCGAGCATGTTCCACCCAATCACCATTCGTACGCATAAGCGATTCGTTCACTTGTGTATCTCGCGTTTTTGGTCAATTAAAGCATGCTATGTGGGCATATCTTTGGTAAAACATGGGAAATAAAACTAAGCAGATACAAAAAAATACGGAATTTTACATCTTTTATCGGCTGTATGCAGATGACCTGAGAAGTGCCTATTGCTACCGGAATGCCCATGTTTGGAGGGGGTGGCTGTTCCTCCTTAACCGAACACCGATGGATGCGTTTCTGAAAGTTTGGGATGCATCCTGATAATGGATTCATGGCCAGGCGCAACCTCCCGCGACATCATAGAGCGCGAATCCTCAGAAGCAGATCAAACGATCCCTGTGAGCGAAGGACGTGTTTATACACGAGATCCGCTACCGTGTAAAGAACAATCTTCAGGTTGCGTCAAGCTTGCTTTCTATGCAAGCACGAACCACCCGGAATAAAGAAGCGATTGATGCACTCTCTAAATCCCAGAGCAGAATAAATACTATGAATCTTATTTACACTAAATTATATGAAAGTGGATACTTACCAGAACTGAATATGAAGGAGTTTGTAGGCACACCGTTGGGGCAGTTGTTCCGGAGCTATTCGGTCACATACACAAAGATCGCCCATAATTATTCACGTGACCGATCGCAAGTTTCCGATCGTTTTGGTGCATGTCGGGCTGATCATCAACGAACTGCTCTTAAACTCCCTACAACATGCTTTTGGTAAGCAGAAAGACGGAAAGATCAAGGTCAGC
>JAYELB010000392.1:0-1582 GCA_034717055.1 Methanobacteriota archaeon | reverse complement strand
AAAAATCCAGAACGTGGGTTGCTAATAGATATTGGCATTCCGCGGGAACTCGGAACTCTGGTGTTTTCTACCGGCGAGTTTAGATTGAAACTATTCTCGGACACAAAGATTGTCAGGTGTGCTGGCCCGAAGTTGGATAAGAATCCTTATATTGAATGCTGAGCGTAGCGCAGCATCGCCGAAGGCACCAAGACTACTTTAACTTACGGAAATGCTGCCATACTAAAAAGGGTTATGAGATGCGCAAGCGTGTATGGGGTGAAAGTCTCACGTACTGTTCTGAGATGAGGGGAGTGGGTAACCGCCCCCTTCTTAATCGGCGGTTTTCCGAAACTTTATTTCGAAAATATCAAAAGTCTTCGGGGTTTTGGTCACTGCAACGCGAGATACCAAAGACCCAATAAACCCGGGTTTCGCCGTTTTCGTTGTGATGAATGATCTTTCGGATGTAGCTTATGGTGTAGTGTAACGTTCCACTGTTATATAATACTACCACTCTGCAGTGGACACGTAATATCCGACCCGCGTGCATGGAGCGGGGTGCTGAGGAGGGGTTTTAGCAAGCTACAAATTCAACCTTATTTTGACGCATGGTTTCAATCACTATCCAATGATGCCATGATCGCATCCCTTATCCTCTTGATCGCCAAAATCGCATCGCCACCCATGTCAAACGGCGCCCTGCCGCTCATATCCGCCTGTATCAGAGTATCATCATACGGAATCGCACCGATCACAGGAATTCCAAGTTCATTCAGACGTGCGCTGATTGTGCCGAGATCATCGCGCCCGCCAGTCTTGTTGACAACAGCTGACAGCCTTGGAACCCCTATCTCCTTGCTCAACTTCCGTATCCGCGCAGCAGTCTCGATCGATCTCGCGCCGGGCTCGACCACCACAATCATCAGATCAACCCCGCGGGCGGTTCCGCGCCCGAGATGCTCGATCCCAGCCTCCATGTCAAGGATCACGATGCTTGATTCCCGGAGCAGCAGATGGCGCAGCAGCGCACGTAGGAGCGAGGATGCAGGACACGCACATCCTGATCCTCCGGTGTCAATAGTCCCCATCGTAAGCATCGAGACACCGTGCTCGGTTGTGCCGAACCGCCTGGCGATGTCATCCACTTTCGGGTTTAATTTAAAGACGCCGCCCATGCCGGTGCCTGCCCGCTCTTCGATCAGTCTCTTATGTTCGGTGAGTGGGGCAGGCGGGTTTCTGATGCCAATTGCAGACGCGAGATTCATGTCAGGGTCAGCGTCGATCGCAAGGACCGAGAAGTCATCCTCTGCGAATATTCGGGCGAGTGTGCCTGCAAGCGTTGTCTTCCCAACGCCGCCTTTGCCGGTGATTGCGATTTTCATCTGATCTAGTGATTATCTGGCAGGGGGATAACTTTTGCGAGCATTGTCAATACCTTATGTCTTTCATATCATGCACTGCCCGCTGCTCTGTTGATCCATCATCATGTACGCTTACATATCCAATTGTACAAAAAAAGTATTACCTGGATTTTCGGTGAAACGTAAATCACATCCCAAAAGGTGTCACGCGGGTATGACCCGTTCCACCCTTTTCAAAT
>JAYELB010000391.1:0-1585 GCA_034717055.1 Methanobacteriota archaeon | reverse complement strand
AACAAATGGGCACCAACATGCCCAAACTGCGGCAAGAAAATGATATTTATGTACTATGAGAAGGGGCCACCAAAGGAAAACGAAGTTTTTGGATGCAAATTATCTGATTGGAATCATCCGATGCTTATCCCAAGCTACAACTGATTTGCACCCGTAGGGTGCTTTCTTGTATAGGAAAAGTTCGTTTTATTCACTTGATCCCAGTGATCACATCCCGCCCGAAATCAAAGACTGTGACCCTATCATCACCTTCATAGATATCAAGGCACGATCCGTCGTCGATTACCCCGGCAACCGCCGCATCAAGACCTGCGGCTTCAAATACCCTCACACACTCATCCGCATCCTGCGTTGTCACCACGTAGCCGGTTGCAGGGTATATCTTTAACCAGTGGACAAAGTCAATCCCGTCGGGACGGGGTATCGTTGTTATATCCACTCTTGCGCCCTTTCGGCTGGTTTCGAGAAGCATCCCAAGCGTCCCGATTGTGCCGGGGTTGCTGATGTCCTTTCCAGCCGTCACAAGACCGCGCTCCCCAAGCGTCTGCATGACCATGAACTTCTCGCGGACACTTGCAGCGGTCTTCATCGTTGTGCTGTCCCATGAATAGATCGAATTCTTCCCGACCCTTCCTTCGAGATCGTAAGCGAAGACGATTGCGTCTCCTGCCTCTGCCGTGTCGCTCCTGATGACCGCGTCCCTCTTTGCGATGCCGACGATGGCAACCGAGCTTGAGGTATACGGCGTGTCCGGGTGCAGATGCCCGCCGACCATTGGAACTCCGAACTTGGCGACTCCGTCCCTGATCCCGCGGACCAGTTCGGATAACGTCTCTTTGTTGTCGGTTGCGAGTACGTTGACCATGCCTATCGGGCGCCCGCCCATCGCGGAGATGTCGTTTACGTTCACAAGGACTGCGCCGTATCCTGCCCACCACGGATCCCCTAGCATCGCACTCCATATCCCGTCCGCTGCAAATAGCAGCACATCGTCCCCACCGATGTCAATTATTGCAGCATCATCGCCGATGTCCGCGATGCAGTCTGTGTACTCGGATCGCACGGTTCCAAGGATCTCTGCGATGCCCGCGATCGACTTTTTCCGAGTCACTCCTTCGAAGTTCCTGATCTCTGACGCGATTGCCTCAAGGTTCATTATGATCTGGCTTGCGGTATAGTATATTAAAGGTGTGGGCAGCATCCGGTTTGCACGAGCGACACCTTTAAATGATATTGCAGCGGAAATATCTTTGCCTTTGCGATCGTTGTGCGGGGGTAGCCAAGCGGTCAACGGCGACAGACTCAAGATCTGTTCTTGAAGGAGTTCACGGGTTCGAATCCCTTCCCCCGCATTCATTGGTTTGTGTAATGTGAGTTCTTGATTTGGATTTGAATGGAAATTGGCGCGTGGAATCGTGGAGTGGAGGGGGTTGTTGTGAATGTTGGCATCAATCTGAGACTTGGTACGTAAAACTCTCAAAAACAGTGGCGGTAGCCACGATTCTGAAATTGCTTTTTCATCGACAGTATAAGCACTGCGGAGCAGGTCATGTGTGTTTTTTAATTTGTTCTGGTCGGTTGAAAA